>CAZTCS010000054.1:0-24250 GCA_964611995.1 uncultured Sediminibacterium sp.
AACAGAAAAAATTGAAAGGCCTCAATAGAGGCCTTTCGTATTAAGTAATTTAATTTAGAGTCAGGATGACTCGTAATTCGGCTAGGGGCTTCTCTGGATACTGAATATTCAAAGGCACGGGTTAGATTTTTTTCAGACTAATCGGGTGCTTTGTTCTCATCTCATTAATCCCTTTCCGGTTACCGGACTTTCCGACTTTCTGACCCCGGACTCACACCATGAAATCAGGATTTGTAAACATATTTGGACGTCCCAATGCCGGCAAAAGCACTTTGCTGAATGCCCTTATTGGCGAAAAAATGGCCATTGTTTCCCCAAGGGTACAAACCACCCGTCACCGCATTAAGGCGTTTCTGAATAAACCGGGTGAGTACCAGGTTATATTTTCAGATACCCCAGGCATCATTGATCCTAAATACAAATTGCACGAGCGGATGATGTCGTCGGTTAAAGGGGCATTGGAAGATGCCGATTTGGCATTGTTACTGGTAGATTCAAACGATAATTTTGAGGAATGTGACCAGATATTCAGTGCACTAAGACTTAAAGTACCCGCAATCCTGGTACTGAATAAAATCGATACAGCCGCCAATGGTAAAATAGCTGAGGCGGAAGCTTTTTTTGCGGGTAAGCCTTATTGCAAACAATTGGTAAAAATATCGGCACTTCAAAAAGTGCACCTGCAAAAACTGATGGATGCGGTAATGAGCTATTTGCCTGAAGGTGCACCTTTTTACAGTGAGGATGACCTGAGCGATCTCCCAACCAAATTTTTTGTGGGTGAAATGGTCAGGGAAAAAATATACCAATTGTTCGGAGATGAGATACCCTATCATACCGCCGTACTCGTAAACGAGTTCAAGGAAAAGGAACAATTGGTGAAAATTCAGGCCGATATTATTGTGCAAAGGGAAAGCCAGAAAGCCATTATTATAGGAGAGAAGGGGAAGATGATTCGACAAATTGGAACCCTTGCCAGAACAGATATAGAGGCTTTTATCGGAAGAAAAGTATTTCTCGAACTGTTCGTGAAAGTAAGACCTAAGTGGAGAGATAATGAAATGCAATTAAATGAATATGGTTATCAATAGATTGATAATCATAATAATAGCAATCATAATTTAATTTTTAGTTTAAATAAATCGATTTTTTATGGGTTATACAGTAGCCATCGTGGGAAGACCGAATGTGGGGAAAAGCACTTTCTTTAACCGCTTATTGGAAACAAGAAAAGCAATTGTAGACGATATCAGTGGCGTTACCCGCGACAGACAATATGGTATTGCAGACTGGAACGGTAAGGTATTTAACCTGATCGATACCGGGGGATTTGTACCCAATACCGAAGATATTTTTGAGAAAGAGATACGTAAGCAAGTGAAAATTGCCATTGACGAGGCAAATGCCATCGTTTTTATGGTGGATGTTGCTACAGGCATCACTGACCTCGATGAGGCTATGGCAGATATGCTCAGACGTACTACCAAACCCGTTTATGTGGTGGTAAATAAAGTAGATAATGGAACACGTGAATTGGAAGCTACCGAATTCTATAGCCTTGGATTTGAGCATAATTTCTTTATCAGCAGTATTTCCGGTAGCGGAACAGGGGAAGTGATGGATGCAATTGCTGGTGGAATTTCTCCAGAAGATACCGTTGACGCCTTAAAAGATGATGGATTACCCAAATTTGCCATTATTGGTCAACCCAATGTTGGTAAATCTTCCCTGTTGAATGCCCTTATTGGAGAGGAAAGAACTATTGTAAGCGATATCGCCGGAACTACCCGTGATACCATTCACACCCATTATAAACTCTTCCAGAAAGAGTTCATGCTGATCGATACCGCAGGGATCCGTAAAAAGAGTAAGGAAAAAGATGACCTGGAGTTTTATTCGATCATACGTGCAATCAAGGCCATGGATGAGGCAGATGTTTGCCTCCTGGTACTGGATGCCGATAAAGGAATAACTGCCCAGGATGTTACCATTTTTAGTCTGGCCACCCGAAAAGGAAAAGGAGTTGTTGTACTTGTAAATAAATGGGATCTCGTTGAAAAAGAGACGAATACAGCGCGTGATTATGAAAAAACTTTAAAACAAAGAATCGCTCCTTTTACCGATGTGCCAATTCTTTTTATCTCGGTTAAGGATAAAACAAGGATATTCAAAGCAATAGAAATTGCCCTTGAAGTGTACGAAAACAAAAAGCGTAAAATCCCAACTTCGCAATTAAATGATGTTATGTTGAAGGCTGTTCAGGCATACCATGCTCCGGTTGTAAGGGGTAATACTGTAAAAATTAAATATGTGACACAATTGCCTACTGTGGTCCCCTCTTTTGCCTTTTTTACCAATTATCCGGATGATATTAAGCAACCTTACCGCAATTATTTAGAGAATCAATTACGAACCAGCTTTAATTTTAAAGGAGTGCCTGTTCGAATATTTTTCAGGAAAAAGTAAAAAAAGCTGTTAAAAGTTTGTAAAAGCCAAATGGAACTTTATCTTTGCGACCAAATAAAACTAAAAAAAACAAGTACAATGAAAAAAGTATTCGCAATTTTAGCTGTTGCAGGTTTCTTCGCTGCATGTAATTCAGGTGAAACTTCTGAAACTCCAGCTGCTGACACAACTGCAACTGTAGCTCCAGCTGCTGACACAACTGCTCCTGCTGCTGACACTACAGCAAAAGCTGACACAACTGCTGCTCCAGCTGCTCACTAGTAGTATTTGTTTTTAGACAATATTACTTCTTGCAAGAAGCTTCCCTCGATTTAATCGGGGAAAAAAGTCTTCCACCTCAGGTGGAAGATTTTTTTTGCGACAGTTTGTACCGATTCATCCATTTTTACTGGCATGGCATCAATATTGACTTATTTTTGCAGACTTACCCTATGGGTAAATGAAAAATAATTCATGCCATTCTGGCTTAGACTGAAAACGAAATATGTTGAAAGAGAAACTTTTTTTCAGATCGGAAGACGATACAGACTTTATGCCCATCATTCCTATTAACGAGAATGACGGCGATTTTGATAAAGACACCATTATCCCCGATACACTTCCTATTCTGCCCCTTCGAAATACCGTGTTATTTCCGGGGGTTGTTTTGCCGATAACGGTTGGACGAGATAAGAGTATTAAAGCCGTTAACGAAGCCTATAAAACAGATAAGCTGATCGGTGTACTTGCCCAAAAAGATGTAAATATCGAAGACCCCGAACCCAAGGACCTTTGCGCATTTGGTACCATCGCCAAAGTAGTTAAACTGATAAAAATGCCCGATGGCGGAACAACCATCATTATTCAGGGTAAAAAAAGGTTCGAACTACTGAACATGGTTTCTGAAGACCCTTATTTCAGGGCCGCTATTCGCATGCTTGCGGATGATGAAGTGCCGGTAGAAGAAAATTTTAATGCTATTGTAAGTAGTATTAAAGACCTTGCTACCCAAATTATTCAGCTATCACCCAACCTGCCCACGGAAGCTTCGATTATTCTTAAGAATATCGAGAACCCTTCCTTCCTCATCAATTTTGTAAGTAGTAACCTCAACTCAGACCTTGCCGAAAAACAAGGACTGCTAGAGATTCATGATATCCATCAAAGGGCCGAAAAATTGATCCAAATTCTGCAGCGCGAATTGCAATTTGCTGAATTAAAGGATAAGGTTACCAATAAAACGCGGACCGAAATCGATAAGCAGCAACGTGATTACTTCCTTCAGCAACAACTGAAAAGTATCAAGGAAGAACTCGGTGGCGATACCAACGAAAGAGAAATAGCCGAAATGAAGAAAAAAGCAGAAGGCAAAAAATGGCCGGATGCTGCTAAGAACCTCTTCAAAACAGGTATCGAAAAATTAGAGCGCATGCACCCAAGTACACCCGACTATTCGGTTGTATATAACCATCTCGACCTAATGCTCGACCTGCCATGGAACGATCATACAGACGATAATTACGACCTCAAGAATGCCAAAAAAGTACTCGATATCGACCATTATGGTATGTCGAAAATAAAAAGCCGTATCCTCGAATACCTTGCGGTACTGAAATTAAAGGGCGACATGAAAAGCCCTATACTGTGCTTTTTAGGTCCTCCGGGTATCGGTAAAACTTCTCTTGGACGCTCAATTGCACATGCTATTGGAAGAAAATATGTTCGCCTGAGTTTGGGTGGTATGCACGATGAAAGTGAGATCAGGGGACACCGTAAAACCTATATTGGTGCAATGCCTGGTCGTATTCTACAGAATATCCGCAAATGCAAATCTTCTAATCCGGTGATGATATTGGATGAGATCGATAAAATAGGTAACGATTTCCGAGGCGACCCTTCTTCTGCCTTACTGGAAGTATTGGATCCGGAGCAAAACAACAGTTTCTATGATAATTACCTGGAACTGGAATACGATCTCAGCAAGGTATTGTTTATTGCTACTGCCAATAACCTACAGAATATTCAACCTGCATTGAGAGACCGTTTGGAAATAATCGACCTGAGCGGTTATGCCATAGAAGAGAAAGTAGAAATTGCCAAGCGCCACCTGCTCCCTAAACAGAAGGAAGCGCATGGACTGGCAAAAGTGCCCGTTAAAATCAATGATAAAGTGATTGAAAAGATCATTGAAAATTATACCAGGGAAAGTGGGGTACGCGAACTCGACAGGCAACTTGCCTCAATCATGCGCTATCAGGCAAAAGAGCTGGCTATAAAAAACAAAGTAAAATCAACGGTTACGGCTGCTGATGTTGAAAAGATATTGGGTCAGGCAAGGTATAGCAATGAAATCTATAAAACCGCCAATATGCCCGGCGTGGCAGTTGGTTTGGCCTGGACTTATGTAGGTGGAGATATCCTGTTCATTGAAACCATACTTGGTGAAGGAAAAGGTGATCTTAAACTAACCGGTAACCTGGGTAATGTGATGAAGGAAAGTGCCAGCACCGCACTTAGTTACCTTCAGGCAAATGCAAGGAAATATGGTATTGATCCAGAGGCATTTAATAAGAAATCTATCCACATACACGTTCCGGAAGGTGCGGTGCCTAAAGATGGTCCTAGCGCCGGAATAACGATGCTAACATCTCTTACCTCTGCTTTTACCGGTAGAAAAGTAAAGCCTTACCTGGCTATGACGGGGGAAATTACCCTTCGCGGGCAGGTACTGCCAGTTGGGGGTATCAAAGAGAAAGTGTTGGCTGCCAAGCGATCTGGACTTAAAGAAATCATTCTCTGCTGGCAAAATGAAAAAGATGTCAAGGAAATTGAGGGCGATTTCATTCGCGGACTCCAGTTCCATTATGTTAAAACGATGCAGCAGGTAGTGGATATTGCACTTGTGTAAATAAAAAACATCCTTTAAGCCAACTTTTGGCTGAGAATAGTGTTATTAAGACATCAACATCTTCTTCATGTTGGTTGTTTTAAGGGTTAAGATCCTCCATTTTAATGGAGGATTTTTTCTTTTCATCAGCTTCCAGATCAGTCTAAGCGGATTTTCAAATTCTAAGAATATAACAGAAAGCCTCCGGGTTTCTTCCCCAGTTATACTAGTTTTGATTGTATTGTGCATTACCGGATTTTTATAACATCTTGTCTCATCCTCATAGGGTATATGGGGAAAACCCAAACATTGGGAGGTAATGCTGTGTTTAATTTTTTAAAGCAACCCAATACAGCCCAACTTGCTGCACTGGGCGGATTAAACATCAGTTCCTCCGGAAAAGATGTAGGGATGGCTTTTCAAAATCCAGCCCTGTTACGGGGCGATATGCACCAGCAAATCAATACTTCCTTTAATGCATTTATTGCCGGGATCAGTAATTATAGTATTACGGGGGGATGGCATTTAGAAGAGGCCAAAACCAATCTGGGAATAGGTATTAATTATTTCAACTACGGAAGTATCGACCAAACAGATGCCAGCGGTAATATCTACGGCAGGTTTACCCCGCGGGATTATGTTGTTCAATTTATGGCATCACGAAGCCATAAAGAAAAATGGTGGTACGGAACAACCCTTAAGTTTATTCATTCTGGATATGGGCAATACCGATCTTCAGGCATAGCCATGGATGTTGGCTTGAATTACCACGACCCCGAAGAAGGGATTCAGGCTGCAGTGGTGGTGAAAAATATGGGAACCCAGTTAAGTACTTATGCCGGTTCGGGTAGGAAAGAAGAATTGCCTTTTGATCTGCAGATGGGCATTTCAAAACGACTTAAAAATGCACCTGTACAATTCTCTTTAAGCTTTCACGACTTACACCGGTTCAATAATTTTTATAACGATACCAGCTTTAGGGTAGGGGAAGGGGATGATGATTTTTCGAAATCCAATACACTACAAAAAGTATTCAACCACCTTGTTATAGCAGCCCAATTTTATCCGCATGAAAAAATTGAATTTACCACCGGCTATAATTTCCAAAGACGTTACGACCTGAATGGCTTTAATATCAGCAATGGTTTAAATGGATTTAACTTTGGTACTTCTGTTATTCTTCCAAAATTGCATATCCGATATGCAACCGGCTTTTACCAGCGACAATTATTTCACCAGTTTTCTTTCAATTTTAACCTGAAAGGTAATTCGCTGTAGTATTGTTTACTGCAATAAGAGTTCCTGGAAGCGGTCAACAAATGCTGCTACATGAAATCCATCCATCAATGCATGATGCACGTGAATGGAAACCGGCATTTGAGCATCGTCATTTGATCCGGTCATTTTACCAAATGAAATTTTCGGACAGGAATCTTTGAAGCTAAAACTTCTGGCATGCGATAAACTCGTGAAGTTTAGCCAGGGTATTGAGGAATAGTGAATCACGTTTTCACCAGAAATTGCAGGAATCAATCCTGTGGTATTACGAACTTCTTCAATTACTTTTTTTGCATTGGCACTAAAAATGGCAAAGTCGGGATCATAATCCATATAAGAAAATCCAAAAGTACCATCAGGTCTGTTGATCGTTGGAGAAGCATTTACCTGATCATATATAAATACCTGTTCTCCTTCAATCCGGTAACGAAATGGGGTTGTTTCATTTGCTGCTTTTAGGGAAGCATGGAGGTAATAAAGAAAAAAAGGAAAACCGTTTTCCTTTGCCACTTTATAAGCCCTGCCGCAATTTACCTGAACTGTTATACCAAAAAAAGGTTCTTCAAATTGACTAAAAAAACGGAACTGGTCTTTACGGTTCCAGCTATTAATATCTAGTAAGGTTTTCATGGAAGCAGAAAAGATAAAACTTCTTTAATTGAATTTACTTGCCTGAAATTGACATGGTCAATTTCTTTATCGATGGTTTCATGTGCCCAGGTGGTATGATAAGGAATATGCACTGCATGTCCACCAATATCAAGTACTGGTAAAACATCAGACTTCAGTGAATTACCCAGCATCATAAACTGTGAAGGTTGGATATCAAGATGTTTTAACAGCTTGAGGTAATCACTGTCTCTTTTCTCCGACATAATTTCAATATGATGAAAATAATGTTCGAGACCAGACTTTCTTAATTTTCTTTCCTGGTCCAGTAAGTCGCCTTTGGTAGCCACAACCAATTTGTATTTTCCGTGTAATGATTGAAGCACATCTTCTACATCTTCCAGTTGAATAATGGGCTTTTCGAGTAATTCTTTACCGAGTTCAATAATCTTTTCAATCACATCTACCTTGATGGTTTTTTGTGAAAGTTCCATGGCAGCTTCTATCATGCTAAGCATAAAACCTTTTACACCATAACCATATAGATTGATGTTCCTGATTTCTACCTGCAATAATTCCCGAGCAACTGAATGATGGGGGAGATAGTCTTCCAGTAATTCACAAAACCTGTCTTCTGTTTCCCTGAAATATGGTTCATTTACCCAAAGGGTATCATCCGCATCAAAAGCAATAACTTTTAAATCATTCATATAATTCTATTAGCAGTCATTATTTCCCACCACCAGGTTTCTTTGGTAAAACCGCTTTGGGTTTTTCTGCAGGGGGCGGAGGTGTTGAACCCTTCCCGTCTTTTTTCTCTGGTGTTTTGGGAGGATTTATTTTGATATCTGATTCAGGTGCTATATCCTCTAGTTTTATACTTTGAGGTACTTCATAATCTTCAGAAGTACCTGTTCCAACATCTTCACCTTCTCCGCCAAGTATAGGTGTTGAATCGTTCAGATAATCGATGATGATATCATTATTCATCACATCCGGTTTCACAAAGCGGGCACTTTTATCGATGCCACAATTCGGATCCGCTGCAGCCTTACTGAAAAAATAAGCCCATATTGGCATAGCAGCGCGACCACCTTGTCCCCATGCACTCTCTTTATTAAAGTGTATAAAACGGTCATCCGCGCCTACCCATGCACCAGCCATTAATTGAGGTGTATACCCCATGAACCAGCCATCACTATTTTCATTGGTAGTACCTGTTTTGGCACCCATTTCAACTGAAGGCATTCCATAACCCCAGATACCACGACCGGTACCTACCTGTACTGTTCCCTGCATCATTTTTACAACTGAATAGGCAGTTACTTCGCTGATTACTTCCTTGCGTTTAGGCGTAAAAGTTGCCAGTACATTGCCATTACGATCTTCAACACGGGTAATATACATTGGCTTCACATTAAACCCTCTCCCCGGGAACATACTGAAGCCCTGCATCATTTCATACAATGAAATTTCACATGACCCAAGTGCAATGGATGGATAGGGTTCAATCTTGGTCTTAAAATCGCAACGCTCAAGAAAATTTACCAATCGTTTTGCGCCATTATTTCCCTCTCCGTCTAATTGTTTCATAATATAGGCGGATGCACAGTTGCGTGAAAATGCCAGTGCCGATGCCATTGGTAAAGCGCCTCCCTGGCAAGACCTGCTGGTTGCTGGTACAAGACCATAACCGCCAAAACTCTGTTGTTCATCATAAACAGTGGTATTTGGGGTAAATCCGGCTTCTTCGATGGCAAGGCTATACAACAAAGGTTTCATGGTAGAACCTACCTGACGTTTTGTGTTGAAATTTACGTGGTCGTATTTATAGGTTTTAAAACCAATACCTCCAACCCATGCTTTAATTTCACCAGTAAGCGGGTCCATTACCATAAAGCCGGCCTGTAGCATTTGTCTGTGGTAACGAATAGAATCATAGGGTGTCATGAGTGTATCTGTTTCCCTATTATTGTTCCAGGCGAATATGCGCATTGGTGTTTTTTCGTAAAAGGTTTTTTTGATGTCATCGGCCGACATACCCTCGCGGTCAAGATTTCTCCAACGATCACTTTGTTTCATGGCAGCTTCCAATACATTTTCATAACCCTTCCAGATCGATTTGTTTTTAATATTGGCCTGGTTATTAAAAAGTTTCTGCATGAAGTTCATATGCTTGGCAACGGCTTCTTCAGCATATTGCTGCATTCTAGGATTGATGGTGGTGTAAATCTTTAATCCATCCCGGTAAAGATTATAATGGTCACCATTGTTCTTCTTATTTTCCTTGCACCATTTTTTCATTTCCTCCGCA
This sequence comes from uncultured Sediminibacterium sp., assembly GCA_964611995.1. Lineage (GTDB taxonomy): Bacteria > Bacteroidota > Bacteroidia > Chitinophagales > Chitinophagaceae > Sediminibacterium. The sequence goes on from CAZTCS010000054.1 coordinate 9,534, forward strand.
AGTATCATCCTGAAGTATGGTCCGAGGCCTGCTGTTTCATCCAGCTTTTTATAGTTAAGTTCTATTGGTTTGCGCTTGAGAATGGTAGCTTCCGCATCTGTCAGGTATTCGTTACGAACCATTTGGTTTATAACGGTATTACGCCTATCGAGGGCAAGTTTTGGGTTACGTCTGGGATTATAAATGGTGGCTCCCTTCAACATGCCTATCAATACCGCAGACTCCTCAATATTCAAACGGTCTGGTTCTTTCTGGAAGAATGTTTTAGAGGCATTTCGGATTCCATATACGTTATCACTAAACGCAACGGTGTTGAGGTATAAAGTGATGATTTCTTCTTTGGTAAAATTGCGTTCCAGTTTAATGGCAATAATCGATTCCTTGATCTTCTGAATCATGCGCAGGAAAATATTACGCGTGCTCCAATTATCCGTAAAGAGGTTTTTTGCTGTTTGCATGGTAATGGTACTGGCACCACCTTCTCTTCCAAGAAATACCAGGGCACGGCCCAAAGATTTTGGGTCAACACCACTATGGGTATAAAAACGTTCATCTTCTGTAGCCACCAGTGCATGAATTACATGCTTGCTGATATCCTGATACTTCACATTGATCCTGTCTTCTCCATTTAGGTAATACTTACCCATTAGTGTACCATCCTGGGCATATACCTGGCTGGCTAATGAAGCAGTAGGGTTTTCAATATCATCAATGGAAGGCATGCTGCCCAGCCAGCCCCAATTAATCATCAGCAGGAATAAAATTCCACCCCCCAGGGACCAGAAAAAAATGCGCCAGAAAATGCGAACGGGTTTTGACATAACAATCCTCTATTGGTTCTAAAAAAAACGATGCGTAAATCTAAGTAAGAGTAATGGAAGCGATGCTTCTTACTCGTTAAAATTTATCAGGTAAAGCCTTTTGCATAAATTCCCGGAATGCGGCAATGTCTTTTTTCTGCTGCAAGATCCGAAGGTTGGCAGGACTGATAATATTAAATCCATATTTTTCAGCACTTAACCAGGGTAATATGCTTTTGGCTGCCTGTGGTTTAATAAGATCTGTATAACTTACTGCTTCACTCGCACTAAGGAAAGGTCCTACCAGTAATAGCTGTGTTTCCGGAACAATTGATACGGTATTAATCGGTAATCGTTTGTTGTAAAAACGCTCCTGGTTAAATCTATTCACCGCATTTCTGGCTTCTCCCACAAACATACCGTCTACTTTATTCAATACCACAACAGCATACTGCGTATCGGTTGGAACAAACTCATAAGTTGGCTCAGATAACTCAAGTTTTGGCGACTTAATCGCATTTTCGAGTTTTAATGCACCTGCTGGTTTTATTTCTTTTGGTATGGTAATATTGGCATCGGTCGAATCCTTTTTAGGAGTTGTATTGATGATGGTTGCAGGGCCTGTAAGGTCTATACCCCTGGTAATAGATTCTGTAGGACGCTCAACTGATAAATTCTTGAGGTATGATTCAATTTCCTCTCTTCTTTGAAGTACATCAACCATAGTGGCTGCTTTTTCCGTAAGAGGAGATGTAGGGAAATTGGTCATGAGTTGCTCCAATCTGTTGATGGCAATACTGTCTTCAGATTTTTTGATGTAATAAATGGATTCAATATATAATAATTGGGGAGTCCACTTAGAGTTTTTAACCTGCAACTCAATTTGTTTTTTAGCTGCAATTGCCGCTTCAAATTTTCCTTCTACAAACAAGTTGTAAATATTATTATAACTGGTGGTAGCAAGGTCCTTGTTTGTTGAATTTGGCGTGCCAGCAAGAAAACGGCTATCTGCGAAATTTTTTGCAAAAACAGCTTCCAATGAGTCAGCCGCGGAAGTTTGATTGCTTTTGCGATAGCATTGAATCAGCTTAAAGCTTGCTTCTTCAGCTTCTGCCGAACGAGGGAATCTTTTCAATAAAGATTCATAAGCTTCAATGGCCGATGGATAATCATTAAGCTGATCCATAAAGATTGTTCCGTTCTCCAGTAGTCCTCTTGCAATAATGATATTGGATATTTCTTTTTGTTCTGGCGTTAATGGAATGGAATTCTGTAAAGCTTCCAGTGAAAGCTCTTGTTTTTTATCACCCACTTTATTATCGGCCGATACAGTAGCCTGGTTTACAATTGGTATAACTTTATCAACTGCCGATTGTCTTCTCCAGCCATCTACATTTGGTCTGTTACCCCAGATTTTGGTGAACTCATTAAAACCACGGCTTTTTAAATTAGCATTCTGGAAATAAAATTCTCCGGAATTATTGGAGAATAAATCTGCGGCTTGGTTTTTATCTACAGGAATATCACTACCGAAAGAAGGTTCATCTGTTTCCTTTAATCCCCTTTCTTTTCTCAGTTTTCTAAGTAACCCTTTAAGCAGGCTCAAACGTTCAGCTTCTGGCATTGCAGCAATTAACTGAACACTATCTTCCCGGATAATATTTTCTTCATTCTCGGAAATGAGTTGTAATGCGGGTTTACGCTTGGTAATTCTTTCCTGCTCAACTTCTTTCAACATACTAACCTGAATACTGTCGTAAAAGCGGAATGATTGGCTATACGATTTCCGGTCGTAATTCAGGTCGCCCAGTAAAAGAAAACTCTCTTGTTTTTGTAGCGGGTTATCGTTGCTATATGCAATGCTTTTTAACAACAACTGTTGCGCTGTCGGGTAATTCTTTCTGGACAGTTCAAGTTTGGCAGCGGCATAATAAATGATGTCGCGATAAACATCGTATTTATCTCTTTTAGCCATCTTGAGTAACTCGTTCAGGTTCTCCTGAAGAGCATTGTCTTTATCACCAGTTGAAAGTGCAGCAATATTTAGTCTTGCATAAACTTCCATAAAAGGGTCAGCTGAATACTTGATGGCTGTCTGGTACGATTGTATAGAAGCTGTATTATTTCCTGCGAGTTCGTATAATTGTCCTGCAAGGTAATAAGACCTTGCTCTAGCAAGATCATCATTCCCTTTTTTTAAAGATCGCACGAGATAAGTTGCTGCGCTGTCGTAAGCATTTAGTTTATAAAACAGGTAAGCACTTAGTTCATCGAGAGAGGGTTGTAACCTGTTTGGGAAGAGTGCATCACTTCTGAGTAAGGCGAGTAATCCGGCAGCCTCTGCTGTTTTTTCCTGTTCAAGATAAGTTCTGGCCATCCAGATAAAACTTTCATTTCTGCTGGGAAGGGTAGTGGTTAGTTTCTTCCAGAGATTTCTTTTTTCGCTGGTGGCAATAGAAAATACACCGCCTGCATTACTCTGGTTACTTCCGATTGGAATATCATAACCATCGTCTTTCGGAGCGAATGCATAATTCACGTATTGAAATACCATCTGGGCAGAATCAAAATCCTTTCTCAACAAATATGCCCTGCCCATGAGCATATAAAGATTATCGACCCAATCGCTTCTAAGGTCGTGTAAGAGGATGCCCGCTGTACATTTATACAATACAGTATCTATATGATCCTGTGCCGTTGTTTCCAGGTCGTAATCATAAAACGATAATAGCTGGGTATAATCGTCTCGGTGCGATTCTACGGCCCTTTCCAAAATTTCATTCAATCGCTGGTTGGCATTGAAGTAATAGTTGAAATGAGTAACGGTATTGTTATAAATTCTCTTTGGAAGGGTAAACTTCTTGTTGCCAGTTTTCTCGGCAGGTAGGGTACGATTTTCGTAAGGTTTATCCTTTTTTACTTCAATGGTAGTATATGGCTGGGCCATGGTACTGTTTTGGGTAAACAGCAACAAAACAACCATACAGGGTATACAGGCTACTACTGGTAATATAAATCTTGCATTTCTCTCCATAAAAACACTTTAAAAATACAGTTATTTCCCTTTCAGAGGTGGGTAAAAGCAGAATCATCATTACCTTTAACCTGATTTTACCTTATGGCCAGTACAGAGAATAATAGTAACCTCAAACGCATTCGCAATAATTATCGCCTTGTTGTGATGAATGACGACACTTTTGAAGAAGTGGTTACCTTCCGTTTGTCAAGGCTCAGTGTGTATATTGGATTAAGTACTGTGTTTGTGATTCTAGTTGGACTGACCATTGCACTTATCGCATTTTCTCCACTTAAATATTATATACCGGGTTATGGAACAAGGGAAAGCAGGTCTGCGCTGCAGTCGCTTAAAATGCGTACGGATTCCCTCGAGCAGGCTATACGGTATAAAGAGCAGTATATAGATGGGGTAAAACAAGTACTCTCAGGAAATACGCCAGCCGAATTGGATACCATTGCATTGGTGATACCCAAAGCAGATATATCTAATGAATAAGAAACAACGGAAACCCGTTTCTTACCTTCAATATGCCGGAATGGCTTCCCAGTGGATCATCCTATTGCTTGCCGCAGTATATTTGGGTCGATGGATAGATGCCCGGGTACATGTTAAACAACCCTTACTTATCTGGTTACTACCTTTGCTGGCATTAACAGGATTACTGGTTAAATTAATCAGGGATACTTCCAAAAAATAATACAGTATGTCGAAACCAATCAAACCCCTTTTGTTGCTATTTCTTGGTATTAATGCGTTGATTTTGGTTGCCAAAAGCAGGTTGGAGGGAATGGGCATTCGATATGAAGTGGTGACCATTGCCAATATCTTACTCTTTTTATTTACCCTGATCAGCCTCCTCTTGCAGATAAAAGCGGCATCGAATACAAATCCAAATGCTATTGTAAGGGCCGTAATGGCTGGAATGGGTATTAAACTCATCGGTTTTGCCGTAGCGATACTTGTTTATCTTTCGGTAGTAGGGAAAGACAAAAGTAATACATCTGTATATGTTTCGCTGGGTTTGTATATGGTTTATACCTGGGTGGAAGTACGTTTATTCCTGAAACAGAATCCAAAAAAGAATGCCAAAAGCTGAGCATCCCATGCAGGCACTGGCTGCTTTTCTTCCGGAGGGCAGCTTTGAAAAAGTTGTTGTATATATTCAGCAATATAAAGTTCACCTTACGATTACCAAGAAACGAAAATCTGTTTTAGGGGATTATAGACATGCCAGTATGGGCAAGAATCACCGCATTTCGGTTAATGGTGACCTTAATAAATATGAGTTCCTCATCACCTTACTACACGAACTGGCTCACTTACTTACATTCGAACAATACCGCCATAGGGTGGAAGCACATGGCAGGGAATGGAAAAACTGTTACAGTGCATTGTTGCACGATTTTGTTCAATCAGATATTTTTCCGGCAGATGTAAAAATAGCCCTACAGCGCTCTATCATGAACCCGGCAGCAACAGCTAATGGCGAAACAGACCTTTTACTGGTACTTCGTAAATACAATAAACCACAACAAACAGGATTGATACCTGTGGCAGAAATTCCTCCCGGACAATTATTTCAAACAGAGAATGGCCGTGTCTTTATGAAAGGAGCACTTAGGAGAAAAAGATTTGAATGTGTGGAAGTAAAAAGCGGGCTTCGGTATACTTTTAGTGCTGTAACAGAAGTGCTGCTGATAGAACGTTAACCACTCTTCGAAAACTTTTAGAATAGAACACGGATTTTTATGATTGTTAAAATCTGTCATGATAAATTATTAGAAACATGAAACCCTGCGTTACATATTTCTGCCACTTGTTCTGTAGTGAATGAGGAGAATGTTCACCGCAGAGCTACAGAGATAATGAGGTTTTCGCTTAGATGGTGTAAAAGAAAAAGCCTTTCATAAAAATTATGAAAGGCTTTTATCTGATGATAATTTATGATTAAGCTACTGCTTTTTTCACCAGTGCTGCTGCTTCACTCAATTCAATGGCAGATTGAACTTTCAATCCACTTTCATCGATCAGTTTTTTCGCTTCAACTGCATTGGTTCCTTGTAAACGTACAATGATCGGGATATTGATATTACCCAGTTTGTTGTAAGCTTCAATTACACCTGCAGCCACACGGTCGCAACGTACGATACCACCAAAGATATTAATCAGGATAGCTTTTACATTTGGATCTTTCATAATGATGCGGAAACCAGCTTCAACAGTTTGTGCATTTGCTGTACCACCCACATCCAGGAAGTTAGCGGGCTCACCACCACTTAATTTAATCATGTCCATAGTGGCCATGGCCAAACCAGCACCGTTTACCATACAACCTACGTTGCCATCCAGCTTAACGAAGTTGAGGTTGTATTGACCAGCTTCTACTTCTGTAGGGTCTTCTTCAGAAACATCCCTTAAAGCTGCTGTATCTGCATGACGCATCAGTGCATTATCGTCGATATTCATCTTACAGTCAACCGCAATGATTTTTTCATCACTTGTTTTAAACAGCGGGTTGATTTCCAGCATGCCGCAATCTAATCCGACATAGGCATTATAAAGATTGGTTACAAACTTTACACAATTTTTGAGGGCTTCTCCACTTAAGCCAAGGTTAAAGGCGATTTTTCTTGCCTGAAATCCCTGTAAGCCACCACCTGGGTGTACCCACTCTTTAAATATTTTTTCGGGGGTATTATGGGCTACTTCTTCAATATCCATTCCACCTTCTGTGCTGTACATGATTACATTCATGCCTTTTGCACGATCAAGCAGGATGGAGAGATAAAATTCTTTTACCGGATTCGGACCAGGGTAGTAAACATCCTGGGCAACCAGTATTTTATTTACTTTTTTACCAGCGGCACCAGTTTGAATGGTAACCAGCGTGCCTCCCAGTATATTTTTGGCTATAGTTGCCACATCTTCCACACTTTTTGCTACTGCAACACCTCTTTGTTCAGTACCCTCAATTTTACCCTTTCCACGGCCTCCGGCATGTATTTGGGCCTTGATTACGGCAAAATTATTGCCGGTTTGGGTCTTAATCTGGCGATAAGCTTCCTCAGCAGCCATTACTGTATCCACCGCAATACCTTCCTGTACGGGTACATGGTATTTCTTAAGGAGTTCCTTAGCTTGATATTCATGGAGATTCATACGCGGAAAAATTTTTGCGAAGATAAGAGAATCAGCCATTCAGATTTATCTAGAAATTTTATTGTTGAAACATTAATTTCCCTATTTTTACGATGCCCTATAACTGTAAAAACAAAAAACCATGAAAAAACTAGTTCTTAGTCTGGTAAGTGCCGCCATGATAATTGGCATTTCTTCCTTTACCGTATTAAAGAAAAAAGCTCCCATTACCTTAAACGTTACTGAAAAAAGCCGCATCGACTGGATCGGTTCAAAAGCAGGTGATTTTCATACCGGCTCATTTTCAGTGAAAAGTGGTCAGGTTCAGGTAGACAATGGTAAGCTTACCGGCGGTTCATTTGTAATTGATCTGGCAAACCTTAAAGTAACCGATGGTGCGGGCGATCGCCTGGCTGGTCACTTAAAAGGTGCAGACTTTTTTGATGTTGCAAAATTTGGTGAAGCAACTTATACCATCAGTTCAGTAAATTATACCAGCGATACCAATTGCGAAATCAATGGTAATTTATCACTTAAAGGAGCAAGCATACCTGTAAAATTCACTGCTAATATTCGCAGTGCAAGTGAGAAAGGATTTTTTGGACAAGCTTACTTCAGCGTTGACAGAACTACCTTTGGTATTTTGTACAAAGGTCCTTCTAATGATGTGCAACTGGCGATTCACCTGTTTGCTAAATAAGTAACTATTTTGTATCTTTATAGAAAGAGACCTATGTGTCTCTTTTTTTATGCCTACTGGCTGAAGAGACTTATTTTTAACCCATGTACCGTTGCTTATTTCTCTTCATTTTATTAGCATCCTGCCGATCAATAGCTCCATTGCAGATTAGCCAGGGCACCACCGGATCTTCCTTTTACCAGGAAACCGCCGCAATGCAATGGAAGCAAAGAGAAACTATCGCATTACAATTATTGTCTGCCGGTAATATACCTGCTTTTTTAAACCATTTTGTTCCTATTCGTGTGGAAATAATAGATGCAAAGGGTAAAAAAATCAAGGCAGTTTATTATGTAATGCCCGATTATCTTTCAATCGGTACCAATACAGATTGGGCCAGGATACCATTAACACCACAGACCGCACAAAAAGTAGCAGATCAGTACCAGTGTTTTTTGCCTACTCGAAAAATGGTCAATGATATTTACCAGCAAGCTAAAATAAAGCTTGACCCTTTACCGATGTTTGCATTCAGGGATAGTACCGTTACCATGTGGCAACATCACCTCATGATTGAAGGACAACGTAAGGGTAGGGCAGGACTTATAGCCGGCATCAAAAAAGATGTGGTGATCAGTGCGGCACTAAAGGGGTATGAGAAAAATGACCGTGTGGCTATTTATGGTTGGCATCGCTTAAACGGACAAGCTATTCAGCCACTTTACACCAAACATGTTAATTGGTACGTTGATTATAGTCATGGTATCAGACTAGTATACCAAACCATTTGGGTAAATGGTAAACCAATGAATTACCAGGATGTACTCAGTAATCCAGTATTGAAAGGACTTCTTTGTGATGAGGATGATTGTAGTTATTATCGCTACTAATCTATGTGCAGTTCGAATTAAGGTCCATAGACCATGGTCCATGGTCCATGGACTATGGTCTATGGACTACCTCAAGTAACGTTCCTCAATAATGTTCCGATGGTGCATCATGTGGCCAAAAATTATATAGACCAATGCATTTGCTGTTATCCTCATACCACTTGCAATACCCGCATTTTCAAATTGGTTCGGTTGAATAGATTGAAGTAAAAGGTTGGTCGATTTTCTTACTGCCAAAAACTCTTCCTTAATATCATTAAATGACCTGTTTGAAGCCGCAGCCTGTTCGGCATAACTGTTTTCATCAAAGGATGCGAGTGGTGTGTTATCGTTTCTTGCTATTCTAAGCAGGCGGTAAGACATAATCCTTTCCGTATCTACCACATGCTGCAATAAATCTTTTAAAGTCCATTTTCCGGGCGCGTATGCAAAATCTGCTTTGTCTTCGGGTAAAGTGGTGTAAAAACTTTCAAGTGCTGTTGCATAGATATTATTTATTTCAGTAACACTTTCTGCATCAATTTTACTGATATAACCCTCAAAATAGGGTGGGTAATCGCCAGCTACAGGTTTGCTCATAGTTTAATGTTCTTTATTTTTTTTAACAACCGCAGGTTTTACTTCTGTATTAATAGTAGTGGTACTTATCGTGTTAAATTGCTCTGCAGTTACTATGGCATTGAATGCGTTTACAATACCACCTGATTTTGATAAGGTAGCAAAAGGAACAATATCGGCTTTGGGTCCAGGTCTGAAACAAAGATTATTCGTATCAGGTACCAAAACAGATTTCTCGATGATTTTTTTAACCTGTATCGCAGACAGGTTTGGATAATATGACCTGATTAAAGCTGCTATACCAGTTACTATTGGCGTTGACATGCTTGTGCCCTGTTGGTTTCCGTATTGGTTACCTCCAGGCATGGTAGAATAAATTTTTACACCAGGTGCAAACACATCCACCATTTCTTTACCATAATTGCTGAATTCTGCCGTAAGGTTACCCGTAATTTTCGGATCACTACTTGCGCCTACCGTAATAAAATTGCTCGCGATCGTATTCCATTGCTTTAAGCGTGGATTAGGAAACACTTCTTTTTCATCAATATTTATTCCTTCATTGCCCGAAGAGTGTAGTACCAACACATCTTTTGTTTCCGCATAACGAATTGCGCTATCTACCCATACTTTTTCAGGAGAGAAGGATTTGCCAAAACTCATATTGATTACTTTGGCTCCGTTGTCTACCGCATAGCGAATAGCAAGAGCAATATCTTTATCGTATTCGTCTCCATCAGGCACTACCCGCAACATCATAATTTTTACATTATCTGCAACGCCATCAATACCCAATCCATTGTTACGTTGCGCAGCAATTAATCCACTTACATGGGTGCCATGATCCGGATTAGGGCCCATCACATCGGCATTTCCATAAAAACGATCATTGAGGTTAAAGTAATTATCACCTACTACTTCAGCACGGTAATCTTTAGGTGCTTTATCTTTTGATTCGAAGGCTGATTTCTTTCCATCAATATATTCTTCCAGTTGAGATAGTAAAACAGTATTTTTTTCTTCTGCATCAAGCCCAATCATTTTCATACAAGTGAGGAAACCCATTTTGGCCTCTTTTCCTGTTCTGCTGGTGGGCTGAAACTTTTCCAGTTTTTCAAAATTGTATTCTTCACAACCCATTTCCTGACGAAGCACTTTATCGTGCTTTTTCAATGCCTTGGTAGTTACTTCCACAAACATCAGTTCCATTTGTTCTTCTGCACTGAAGTTCAATTCATTCAACGCTTTCTTCCATAGCGCAAATTGATCACGCTCCTGTTCTGTCAGTTGATCGAAATTGATTACTTTATCTGCAAACTGGTTTTTCCACCTGTGGAATACCCTTGAGCGTTCATCAGCGGCTTTCTTTACATTCCTTCCATCTTTATTTCCCAGAAAGTTCCATCCATATACATCATCAACATAACCGTTATGATCATCATCTATTCCATTTCCCGGTATTTCTTTTGGATTGCGCCATAAAACAGTCTTCAGGTCTTCATGGGTGGTATCGATTCCTGAATCAAGTACTGCTACAATAACTGGCTGTGCTTTTTTCTGACTATTGCGAAGAAAATCATAGGCTTTATTCAAACTAATACCATAGAATGAATCTTTTGCAAAATCCATCTGGTACCAGGTTCTGGGAACCTGCTGTGCATTCACATAGCTTGAAGCAATCACGAGTGGCAATGCCACTATTCTGTAAATCCCACGAAACATTAAAAGTATATTTTAACTATCCCTACAAATTTCGGTAATGATAATGAAAATTTAATTGAAGGGAAGATTTTTAGGATAATCTTGGCGTCGGATAGACTGGTTTTGAAGGCGGTATTTTTATTTTTTAGTTTTCCTTAACAAATAGCCCAGGTTTTATTAATCCCGGGGCAGAACGCCGAGATAAGCTTTCCATGGACCAACCTCATCCTTGTATTGATGTGATATAACCCTTGAAAGTTGATGCAGGTGATTTAAGTCGTGCACCACCCAGGTAGTTAATAATTCCCCCAACAATACATTTCCCAATGCAGGATGTGTAGCTGTTCGGTTATAATCGGTTTCGGTAAGATTGAAAGCCAATAGACTTTCTATATTGGCTAACCTTATTTTTTCAAATTCAGTTAAGAGGTCAATAAGTGTTTTACCCTTACTGATTTCAAACTGGGCAAAGCGATCGAATGGCTGAAATATTTTTTCATCCTGGTCCGACAAACAAATTTTTAAGCGTGGTATCCAGTCTGTATACTCGCCATGAATCAGATGCCCAACAATATCATAGGGCGACCATGTTTCAGGACCTTCATTTCCATATACCAGATGATCGGGTAAGCCTTTGAGTAGGGTATTCAAAAGCTTTGGTGTGCGCTCCAATAAATTGATTGCTTCCGAAACTGGGATAGCCATAAGCATTATTTTAAATCGAATTGAATGCCTTGGGCAAGTGGCAATTGCGTGCTCCAGTTGATGGTATTGGTTTGTCTGCGCATATATGCTTTCCATGCATCGCTACCACTTTCTCTTCCACCACCTGTTTCTTTTTCACCGCCAAAAGCTCCTCCGATTTCTGCGCCACTGGTACCAATATTTACGTTTGCTATGCCACAATCACTTCCTGCATGCGATAGAAATTGTTCTGCTTCGCGCATATTGAGTGTCATGATAGCAGATGAAAGTCCTTGTGGTACACCATTTTGCAAAGCAATAGCTTCCTCAATGTTGGTATACTTCATTATGTATAGGATAGGAGCGAAGGTTTCGTGTTGTACTACCGGAAGGTTGTTACCAGCTTCTGCAATACATGGTTTTACATAACATCCGCTTTCGTAATTACTGCCTTCAAGTACACCGCCTTCTACAATAAAATGGCCACCTTGTTGTTTACAATCTTCTATCGATTTTTTATATAGTTCAACTGCATCTTTATCAATCAGAGGACCTACATGGTTATTGGTATCCAGCGGGTTGCCGATACGAAGTTGGGTATAGGCTTTTATGAGTTTTTCTTTAAACTGTTCATAAACAGATTCATGAATGATGAGTCTTCTGGTAGTAGTGCATCTTTGTCCGGCAGTACCTACAGCACCAAACACGCATCCGATTAATGCCATATCGAGGTCCGCATCTTTAGAAATAATGATGGCATTATTGCCACCCAATTCTAAGATGGTTTTACCTAGTCTGGCACCTACTGTAGCAGATACAATTTTACCCATCCTGGTAGATCCAGTAGCTGAGATCAATGGAATTCTGTTGTCTTTGCTCATCCATTCGCCTACATCTCTACCACCTTGTACCAGGCAGTTAACACCTTCGGGTACATTATTTTTCCTGAATACTTCGGCAACTATATTTTGAACTGCGATACCGCATAAGGGTGTTTTTTCACTTGGCTTCCAAACTGTGGTGTTTCCGCAAACCCATGCAAGTGCTGCATTCCAGCTCCATACTGCTACCGGAAAATTAAAAGCAGAGATAATGCCAACCACACCCAGTGGATGCCATTGCTCATACATGCGGTGCATAGGTCTTTCGCTATGCATGGTGTTTCCATGCAGTTGACGGGAAAGGCCGACTGCGAAATCGCATATATCAATCATTTCCTGCACTTCACCTAAACCTTCCTGTAGGCTTTTACCCATTTCATAGCTTACCAGTTTGCCAAGTGGTTCTTTGTAATTACGCAATGCTTCTCCTACTTGTCTTACAATTTCTCCTCTTTTTGGAGCGGGCCACATTCTCCAACTTTGAAAGGCCGCGTTGGCCGACTGAAGTACTGTTTCGTAGGTATTATTATCAGTAGTTTGTACGCTTGCTGTTTTTTTTCCATCAACCGGGGAATAAGAATCTATGTTGGCGCCTGTGCCACTAATCCAGTTTGTTCCTGTTGAAGCCGAGGGGTTCTGTGGTTCGATGCCAAGTATTTGTAAGAAATCCATGCGGGTTATTTTGCATAAAGGTAAAGAAATATGCACGAGTGGATGTGATGGGTATTGTTGGAAACAAAAAAGTATCACCTTGTTGAGAACAACGTTGTGATACTTTTTTATCTAAAACCCTGCATGAAACGCCTTTCAGCATTTACGAGGTAAATTTACTTTCAGTCTGTTTCCATTTTATCCCGGATAGGTGAGGAGCGTATTAGAATCGGGGAATAATTGATAATTACTTGGTCTTTGATATTTCGATTAGCTGATCATATACGGAGCTATAACTACTGCCTATAGGAATTTCTTTCCCCATAATCCAAACCTTCGATTTGCTAAATTTTTCAATTTTAGCCAAAGGAATAATGAAAGACCGATGTACCCTTACAAAGTCACGGGGAGGCAATTTTTCCTGTATACTTTTTAAGGTCATCAAAGTGAGAACCGGATTGGGTTTAATATAGATTTTTATATAATCATCCAGTGCTTCAATCAGTTCAATATCTTTCAAATTCACTTTCATGATTTCATAATTCACTTTTATGAACAGAGAGTTTAATTGAACTTCCTGAGAACTAAGAAATTCGATGTATTCCTTGGCCTTATAACAGGCTTTAAGAAAACGGTCGTATTCAAAAGGCTTTAGCAGGTAATCAACGGCATCAACATTAAAACCTTCTACTGCAAAATCCTTATATGCGGTGGTGAAAATTACAGGCGGCTTTTCTGAAAGATTTTTATAAAACTGAATACCGGTTATGTCAGGCATTTGGATGTCGAGAAATAAAAGATCGATTTTATTACTCTGCATATAGCTAATAGCTTCATCCGTATTAGTGAAAGTTTTTTCCAGTTTCAGGAAAGAAATCTTTGCACAGTATTCCTGAATCAGTTGAAGCGCTAATGGTTCATCGTCTATTGCAATACATTGTATCATGTTATAATCTCAAGTTTTACAGTATAAGTCTTATGCTCAATGGTAGTGTTAAGTTGATGTCTGCCTGGATACATTAATTCCAGTCGACGTTTCACATTATTAATGCCTATACCTGTGTTTTCCATTAAATGACTTTCTGATGCAACAATATTATTGCTCGCATAGAATGCTATTTTATTGCCTGTTGTATTAATGGTTATATCAATTGTGGAAGCCTCTTTGGTACTTACCCCATATTTAAAAGCATTTTCAACAAATGGTATAAATATTAACGGGGCTATCAGCAGTGTTTCAATATCTCCGCTGGTAGCAAAGTTAAGTTTCACTTTATCAGTCAAACGTACCTGTTGTAATTCAATGAAGTTGTGGATAAAATCAACCTCATTCCGCAATGGTACCAGGTCATGCTGTGTTTCGGTAAGAATATAACGCATGATTGAAGAAAGCTTCATCACGGCCGGGGCAGTTTTTTCACTTCTTACAACGGCAAGTGAATAAATATTATTCAGGGTATTAAAAAAGAAATGTGGGTTTACCTGCGACTTTAGAAACGAAAGTTCTGTATTCAGTTTTTCATTTTCTGTTTCTTTTCTGGTTTGTTCTGTTTTCAGCCACCTTTGTGTAACCGATATACAGGTTCCGAAAGCAAATACAAGCAGGAAAAGTACGGTATTGTAAGGGTCTGCAATTGGTCTTGCTCTTCTTGGTGCGCGGGTTAGTTTGGGAATACCTTTAAATGCAGGGTTTTTTACAAATTCGTTATTCTGAAA
>CAZTCS010000055.1:0-24236 GCA_964611995.1 uncultured Sediminibacterium sp.
AACACGGATCTTCATGATTTTCAAGATCTATCATGATAAATCTTGAAAATCATGAAGATCTGCGTTCTATTAATAGCGGATAGTGCGTTAGCAGGAATCAACTAATTCATTAACCAGTTCATTTCAAATTATACCCCTTCATTTATTCCATTAATAGCAGAAGGCCTAAAACAAGCATCAATCAAGGCTTGCAGCTTGCGGCTTGAAGCTTGAAGCCAAGTTTCCCCGGACTGTACTGGCTTGATGCTTGCAGCCGATTTCACTAACAGCAATGGTTTAAAGCAATAGTCACATCTTATAATCCAGAATCGAGATACTTTTCTTGCAGAAGCTAAATTCATGTTGGTCGTTGCTACTTACAATGATTGTTTTGTTTCCGCAATAAGTTGATATTAGTGTATGATATAAGTCGTATCCGGCTGAATCAAGGTTGGTACATGGTTCATCGAGAAGGAGTAATGGGCTGTCGCTGAAAATTGCCTGAGCCAATTTCACGCGCTGTTTCATCCCACTGCTATAATAACGTATTTGCTTGTTCATGGCTTTTTCCAGTCCAATTAACTGAAGTATATGCGCTATCGATATTCCCGGAATTAATGGTTTGAAAGAAGCATGAAAGGAAATTAATTCTGTTGCGGTCATTTCTTCAATCAGTTCCAGGTAAGGAGCTGCCATTGAAAGGCGGGTATAAATTTTTTCGGGTGAAATTGACTGATTATTTTCCACCCACTCAATTTTCCCGGCTGCTAACTGCATACTTCCTGCAATGGCTTGTAATAAAGTGCTTTTGCCACTTCCATTAGGGCCTGTAATAGCATAACTAACTCCGGATTCGAAGGTGAAATTTATTCCGCGGAATATCCATTCCCGGTTAAATTTTTTACCTGCATCCGAGAGTTGAATCTGCATAAGTGCAAAAAGTTGAGTTGAAGGTTTTGTTAGTCTTCTTCGGTTGCACCTTTAATAAAGCGCTTGATAATGCCACGTCCGCTTTCACGAATAAAAGTAACGATCTCATCACGCTCATCGCTGGCGGTTAGTTCCTCTTCAATAAATTCAAGCGCCTGTGATGTATTTAATCCTTTATTGAAAATTATGCGGTAGATGTCGAGGATATGGTTGATTTTTTCAAGTTCAAATCCCCTTCTTTTTAAACCTACGCTGTTAACGCCACCATAACTTAATGGATTTCGGACTGCCTTGATATAAGGGGGAACATCTTTACTTACCAGACTACCTCCAGCGATATAAGCGTGCTGACCAATCGTTACAAATTGGTGCACTGCACTCACACCAGCAATCCATGCCCAATCGCCCATCACCACATGTCCAGCAAGTTGCACACTGTTACTGAGTATGCAATTGTCTCCAATCAGGCAATCGTGTGCAATATGGCTGTATGCCATAATAAGACAGTTACTGCCTACTTTGGTTTTCCAGCGATCGGTAGTTCCACGGTTGATGGTTACAAATTCGCGGATAGTTGTATTGTCACCAATTTCAACAGTGGTTCTTTCGCCCGAAAATTTTAAGTCTTGTGGAATTGCTCCTAATACTGCTCCAGGGAAGATCCGGCAATTTTTACCAATCCTGGTGCCATCCATTATGGTAACATTACTTCCAATCCAGGTGCCCTCACCAATTTGTACATCGCCGTGGATTACGGTAAATGGGTCGATCTTTACATTGGGTGCTACCCTTGCATTTGGATCTATGTAGGTATAAGGATGCGTCATTGTTGCTGGGTTCTGTTATTAAATTGGCTAGGGATTGTTTATGGTCTTTTTACGATTTGCGCTACTAGATCAGCTTCGGTGGCAACTTTTCCTCCTACATAAACGGTACCTCTCATTTCACATATACCGCGACGAATAGGACCTGTAAATTCCATTTTCAGTAACATGGTATCACCTGGGCGAACCATTTGTTTGAATTTACAATTATCTATTTTAAGGAAATAAGTATCATATTGTCCTTCAGGCATTGAATTGATACAAAGTATACCACCAGTTTGTGCCAGTGCTTCAATTTGTAATACGCCCGGCATTAGTGGATTACCAGGAAAGTGACCAGGGAAAAACCACTCATTGAAAGTAACATTCTTAACACCCACAATATGCGTGTCTGTCAACTCAATTATTTTATCTACCAATAAGAATGGATGACGGTGCGGTAATGTTTTTTCTATTTTTTCCAGTGGAAAAATTGGCGGCATGGTTGGATCGTAAACAGGTACATCTTTCATGTGTTTGTTCTTCTTGATGTACTGTTTGATTTTTTTAGCAAATTCAACATTGCTGCTATGACCGGGACGGTTCGCAATAATTCTTGCTTTAATCGGGTATCCGATAAGGGCAAGGTCACCAACTACATCCAATAATTTATGACGGGCTGGTTCATTTGGGAACCTCAGCTCAAGGTTATTCAGGTAACCTTCACTTTTTACTTCAATTTTATCGCGCTTGAACACTTTAGCAAGTCGCTCCATTTCTGCATCCGTAACGGGCTTGTCTACAACGACGATTGCATTATTGATATCCCCACCTTTAATCAGATCATTATCGAGCAACATTTCCAGTTCATGCAGGAAACAGAAAGTACGGCAAGGCGCTATTTCAGTTTTAAAGTCTTTTATGGTTTTTAGTCCGGCATGTTGGGTGCCGAGCACTGGACTGTTAAAATCGATCAGTGTAGTTATTTGGTAATCCAATGCGGGTAATGCCACCATTTCAACACGCTTGGCATCGTCGTAGTGGTAAATATTTTCATCAAGACTATACCATGCTTTTGCGGCTTCTTGTTGTAATACACCTGTTTTGGCAATTAATTCTATGAATGGGGCTGAACTTCCATCCATAATGGGAATTTCCGGTCCATTTAATTCAATCAAAACATTGTCAACACCCATGCCTACCAATGCAGCTAATACATGCTCTACGGTGCTCACTTTTGCGTCACCAACCTGAAGGGTTGTTCCTCTACTCGTATCGGTTACCAGGTCGCAATCTGCCTTAATAATTGGCTGGCCAGGCAGATCTACGCGTTGAAATTGAATACCAAAGCCGGGATTGGCGGGTTTCAGTGTCATATCAACCAAAACGCCAGTATGTAAACCTGTGCCACTAATGCTGATGGCACTATTAAGGGTATGTTGCTTGTCGGGGTTAAAATTATTGTCCATGCTGCTGTTTTTACCTGAGAATCAATCAAATCCTGCAAGGGGGAAGGCTACTTCACCAACCCCTTGATAGAGAATATAATGCAAAAATAAGATTTAAGGGCGGTTAATCAGCCATTTAGGAGGCATTTACACGATCGGCAAGCAGCTGTTCAACCAGTTTTTCAAGTTCTTTAACCCTTTTTTCCAATTCAGGGAGGTTTCTCAGGTGGGCCTGGGCTCTTAAAGAGCGGGTAAAATCATCAGCCGGTGTGCCGGTTAAAGTACGGTTTGGCTCCTTGATATTCTTAGTGATACCACTTTGTCCATTTATTTTGCTTCCATCGGCAATGGTAAGGTGACCTGCAATACCGGTTTGTCCACCAATCATTACAGATTTCCCGATTTTAGTACTGCCACTCACGCCTGTTTGTGCAGCAATTACTGTATTTGAACCAACTTCTACATTATGGGCAATTTGCACCAGGTTATCCAGCTTTGCACCATTGCGGATAATCGTAGAGCCCATGGTTGCGCGATCGATGGTAGCATTAGCACCAATTTCAACATGGCTCTCAACAACTACATTGCCTATCTGGGGCACTTTTTTAAATGTTCCGTCGCCCTGTGGAGCGAATCCAAAACCATCGCTGCCAATAACAGCACCTGCATGTACTACAACATGGTCGGCAATGGTACAATCGTGGTAAATTTTCACTCCTGCGTGTAAAATGGAATAGTCGCCAACCTGCACATTATCTCCTAACACAACACCAGGAAATATTTTTACCTGCTTGCCAATTTTAACATGTTCTCCAATATGAGCAAAAGCTCCGATAAATACCTGTTCACCAATACTGGCTGTTTTTGCAATATAACTAGGCTCTTGTATGCCTGTTAATTGCTGGGTCATAAGCTCCTGGTATTTGGTGAGCAACGTTGCAAATGCTGAATAGGCGTCGGGTACGCGAATCAGCGTATTACTAATATTTTGTTTTAAAACAAGCGATTCATTAATAATGATGACCGATGCTTTGGTGCAATACAGATATTCTTCATATTTAGGGTTGGCCAGGAAGGATAATTGGCCAGACACAGCTTCTTCAATTTTTCCAAAAGAGTGTACGGCTAATGTTGGGTCACCCTCAAGTTTGCCGTTTATAAGCATCGAAATTTGTGCAGCGGTAAATTGCATACAGCGTGATTTAGTTTGGCAGATAGCGCATAGAACATGGACCATAGTCGATAGACCATAGCCAATTGTCGATGCTTTATGGTCTATCGACTATGGTCCATGGACTTTAAGCTACTGCTATGTCAATAAACAAATGTAATTTTTTTTAACTGGTGCGGAAAGAATTTGATGAATCAGGGCATTATCAACCGCTGAAATATCTTTCACCTCGCCGTCTTTAAACAAAATATTGATTCGTTCATCAAAAGTTTGATAAAGGGTATTGGTAGCTTCACCAGTAAAACATACATAGTTGATATCTGCAAGCGGAATGCCAAATTTTATAGAAGCCTGATTTTCTTTTTCCTTAACAAATTCAGTAGAAAAAATATCAGACTGTATCCTCGATTTATATAGTTGCCTGTTTAAGAACCGGGAACAAAGGAGGGAAAGAATTTTGTCCGGGTGTTTGGACCATCGTTTAAGGGCATGCATGATATCGTGGTCATCGAGCGAGCAAAATAGATCCAGGGTATCGTCATTCATCTGTCCATTGAAATCGCCCAGGAAATAATCGAGTGCAGATTGGGTTTGTAATGCAAGGTCTGCTGCATTGTAAATGCTTCGTACCCGCTGAAGAATTTTGACCAGCATTTTTTCGGCAGACAAAACAGTTTTATGCAGGTAAACCTGCCAGTACATTTGTCTTCTTGCTACCAAAAATTTTTCAACGCTGTAAATGCCTTTTTCTTCTACCATCAATTGTCCATCATGTACCATCAACATTTTCAGGATCCGGTCGTAACCAATAACACCTTCACTAACCCCACAGAAAAAACTATCGCGGGTAAGGTAATCCATGCGGTCAACATCTAATTGGCCGCTGATTAATTGGTGCAGGAAAGGTTTATGGTATTTGTCGGTAAAAATGGCAATAGCCAAAGAAAGTTGGTTATCCAGATCACGGTTCATTTTTTGCATGATCTGAAGCGATAATTGTTCATGATGCACTCCTTGAATTACTTCATGTTCAAGGGCGTGCGAACAGGGGCCATGACCAACATCATGCAAAAGAATGGCTGCTTTAACAGCAATTTCTTCATCAGTTGATATTTCAATACCCTTGTTTCGGAGTTCATTTACGGCATTACCCATCAAATGATAGGCGCCAAGTGAATGATGTAAACGGGTATGTACGGCACCCGGGTATACCAGTTGTGCCATAGCCATTTGTTTGATATTGCGAAGACGTTGGTAATAAGGGTGTGAAATAATATCAAATATCAATGGATGATTAATGGTGATAAAACCATAAACCGGATCATTGATGATTTTTCTTTTTAGCTCAGACATACCTGTTGTTGATTTGTTAAATTGGCTATCGGGACAGTCTGCAAAAATACAAAGAGATACTTGATATGTCGGAATGAAATAGATTTACCTCTTAAAGCTGTACTGAAATAGCTCCTGCCTATTGGAAATTGTTACACTATCGCATTTATTTAATTATTTTGAACTGCACCGGAAAATCCGGGGTTGTAACAATTAAGCACTGCTTATGCCACTAGCTACCATTTTATGGGTTGACGATGAAATAGAAAGCCTTCAATCGCAAAAAATATTCCTTGAACAAAAAGGGTACACGGTTATTACCCTAACCAATGGATTTGATGCCATTGAATATGTAAGCAATCAACCTGTTGATATTGTGCTGATGGATGAAACCATGCCTGGCATCACCGGTTTGGAAACACTGGTTCGAATTAAGGAAGTTAATGCAGCTATTCCTGTTGTGTTAATTACCAAAAATGAAACGGAGAACCTGATGAACGAAGCCATCGGCCGACAGATCAGTGATTACCTCATTAAACCAGTTAATCCCAATCAGGTATTATTGAGTTTAAAAAAGTTAATCGATAACAAACGGTTGGTGGCGGAAACAACTACTACTGCATACCAGCAGCAATTCAGGAACCTGTTTATGGCATTGAATGATAATCCTGATTTTAACCAATGGATGGATATCTACAAGAAACTGGTGTATTGGGAACTTGAAATGGAAAAAAGTGATAGCCCGGAAATGAGGGAAGTATTTCAAACACAAAAACAAGAGGCCAACACGGAGTTTTTTAAATTTATCAGTAAAAATTATGCTTCATGGGTGTCACCTAAATCAAGTGAATCGCCTATTATGAGCCATCAGCTTTTTCAGTTTAAAATTTTACCGCATGTTGAGAAGGGTATTCCTACTTTTTTTATCCTGATCGACAATCTTCGTTTCGACCAGTGGAAAGCTATACAGCCCATATTTGCAGAGAGTTTCCGCATATTGGAAGAAGAAACCTTCTATTCAATTTTGCCAACCGCAACTCAATATTGCCGTAATGCCATTTTTGCGGGAATGATGCCCATTGATATAGAAAAACAGTTTCCGAATTTGTGGAAAAATGATGATGATGAGGGAGGAAAGAATAATGAAGAAGAAACATTTTTCAGGGCTCAGCTGAAAAGGTTAAAGAAAGATGATCTTAAAGTTAGCTATCATAAAATCCTAAACCATCAGGATGGTCAGCAATTGGTAAACAATATGCATAATTTGCTGGACAACGACCTGAATGTGATTGTTTACAATTTTGTTGATATGCTAAGCCATGCAAGAACCGAAATGGAAGTACTGAAAGAACTGGCAAGCGATGAAGCCAGTTATAGAAGTTTAACCCGTAGTTGGTTCGAACATAGTCCATTGCACCAGGCATTGAAAAAAATTGCAGATAAACCCATTAAAATTGTACTTGCTACCGACCATGGCAGCGTAAGGGTTAAAACGCCTCATAAAGTTATTGGCGACAAGCAAACCACTGCCAATCTGCGATATAAACACGGGCGTAACCTTAATTATGAGGCAAAAGATGTGCTGGCATTCAGAGATCCCAAAGAAGCGGGTCTGCCGGTACCCAATGTAAATTCATCTTATATTTTCGCCAAGGAAGACGACTTTTTATGCTACCCGAATAATTATAACCACTACGTGAACTATTACAAAAATACGTTTCAGCATGGTGGAATAAGTTTAGAAGAAATGATTGTGCCTATTATTAAAATGGTAAGTAAATAGTAGCTGCAGGCTTCAAGCCACAAGCTGCAAGCATTGATTGGTGCTTGTTTTAGACTTTCTGCAATTATTGGTATAAAGATGTAGGCATGTGAGTTAATTAATTTAAAATTAGTTGGTTTAATAAATAATTGAGTGCTGTAAATGTTCTAACTTCTATTAATAGAACACGGATTATCATGATTTTCAGGATTTGTCATGATAGATCTTGAAAATCATGAAAATCTGTGTTCCATCATACAGACACCTATAGCTCACGATCAAATTTCCCCGGACAGCCATGGCTTGCAGCTTGCAGCTTGATGCTTGCAGCTCTCCGACTATGTGAATAACTAATTACCAACCGGGCAAGACTAAACCCCGGCGGAGTGGTACATTTGTTCTGTCATTAGCTTTACTAAAGACCGTATTGACCATGAAATACACACAAACTACTTTAGACAAACTGGAAGATATTCTCGGAGAATCAGGATATGTGGTAAGATATGAAAGAGGTACTTTTCAAAGTGGCTGGTGCCTGCTGGAGGCAAAGCGCATAGTAGTACTGAATAAATTCTTAAACATTGAAGGTCGCATAAACACCCTCATGGAGATTATTCCCCAATTAACCATCGACTACGACAAGCTAACACTTGAGTCGCAGAAACTTTATGAAGAGGTGGTGAAAAAATCGGCCACTGCAGCCTGATTTTTTTGCGGGAAATACGCGGTCTCATCTCCCCATATTTACATAGATTTGGGTCGTGACCATTCCAAAGCTTACTATAACATTTTTAGGAACAGGTACCAGCAGTGGTGTACCCATGATCGGTTGCGATTGTGTCGTTTGCACTTCCACTAATCAAAAAGACAAGCGTCTGCGAAGCAGCATACTGGTTGAATCACCCACTACCACCATTGTAGTTGATACAACTCCCGATTTTCGTTACCAGATGCTGCGTATTAATAACAGAAAACTTGATGCGGTTTTATATACACATCCGCATAAGGATCACCTTGCCGGACTGGATGATATCAGGGCTTATAATTATTTTACCAGAAAGCCCATGGATATCTATGCAAATACACTCACGGAAGAAGCATTGAGGCGCGATTATTATTATGCATTTTCAGATACCCGTTATCCTGGCGTTCCGGAGCTAAACCTTATCAACATTGACATGCAGGCATTCCATGTTGGTGATATTCCGGTATTGCCTATAGAAGTAATGCACTATAAAATGCCGGTATTGGGCTTTCGGTTTGGTGATTTTACCTATATCACTGATGCAAATAGGATTGAAGAAAGAGAGAAAGAAAAGATACGCGGAAGCAAAGTGCTCGTGTTAAATGCTTTGCGAAACGAACCACATATTTCGCATTTTACTTTACAGGAAGCCATCGATCTGGCCAATGAACTTAAGGTGCCGGAAGTTTACTTTACACATATCAGCCATCAGTTAGGAACACACGAATCTGTTAATGAAATATTGCCATCGCACATGAAACTTGCCTACGACGGGTTACAGGTTAGTTTGTAATCTGAATCAATGTTGAAGGATGACCTGGCATATCGC
The DNA here is from genome assembly GCA_964611995.1 of uncultured Sediminibacterium sp. Classification (GTDB taxonomy): domain Bacteria; phylum Bacteroidota; class Bacteroidia; order Chitinophagales; family Chitinophagaceae; genus Sediminibacterium. The sequence goes on from CAZTCS010000055.1 coordinate 9,000, forward strand.
TTACAGATCATAACTTATGGCGACTATTTGCCATGATCTATAAGCTATAAGCAACCGATTTGTACTTCAACCCTAGATTCGCATTTATGGCTAATACCTGACAGCTATACATAAATTATTATTCAGGAAGAAGGGCATACAGTTAACCATTGTATGAAGAACAAAATACGCCCCTACTTCAGCTTTAGTAAAAAAGAAAGAACCGGTATCCTGGTACTGGTAATACTTTGTCTGTTGTTATCTGTACTTCCTTATTTCATTCCTACAAAACCTTTAGAGGTAACCATAGGAGAAAGTATGGTGATCAGCCATGTGCAAGAGGCGGATAATGATGCTGTAGTTACAAAAACATCATTGTTTTTCTTCAACCCCAATACAATTGACCTTAATACCTGGATGAAGCTGGGATTAAGTGAAAAACTGGCACAGCGCATCATCAATTACAGGAATAAGGGGGGCAGATTCAGACAGGCAACTGATCTGAGAAAAATATGGGGACTATTACCTGAACAAGCTGATGCTTTAATACCATACGTAGTATTGCCAATTGAAAAGCCAATTAGTTACCCAAAACCTCTCATCATTGCCATCGATATTAATAAAGCAGACCAGCAGGCTTGGGAAGCGCTCCCAGGAATAGGCGAAAAATTGGCACAACGCATTATTCGTTACCGGGAACAGGTTGGTGGATTTGCTACGATCAGCGAATTGCAAAATGTATATGGACTTAAAGACAGCCTTTTAATAAAACTGCAGCCATACCTGTTGCTCAACAATTCCAGTATTCCTAAACTGTCACTCAACCGGGCTTCTGCCTTTCAATTGGTGCAGAAAACAGGTATTTCGATTGAGATTGCCCGATTAATTGTTAAATGGCGCATGGATAACGGGCCTTTTACGAATTGGGGGGAATTAGAAAAAATAGCGGGTTTTGATGCAAAAACAGGAGATGCCCTTAAGAAAGCCTTTCAGCTAGAATAAAAAAACTGTTAAGCATGCAAGCTTTTTTGGTTCGTATTGAGAAAAGACATTCTTTTGCATTGAAAACTAACAAACGGTCGTTTGTTTTCAGAAGGTTGCCTTGATAACGATTGTTTAGTAAGGCAACCTTCGTCTATTTAAAACTATAGCAATGGATTTCAGGCAGACAGAACTTACAGAACAGGTAGCGCAAACAGCAAGAGATTTTGCCCAACAATATATTCGTCCCCACTTAATGGACTGGGATGAAAGCCAGGAGTTTCCAGTGTCTGTTTTTAAGGAAATGGGCAAATTGGGATTGATGGGGGTTTTGGTACCTGAAACTTATGGTGGGGCGGGACTTGGCTATTTTGAATACAATGTGGTTATTCAGGAAATCGCCAAAGTTTGTGGATCTATCGGCCTTAGTTTGGCTGCGCATAATTCACTTTGTACCAATCATATATTGACATTTGGAACAGAGGAACAAAAAAAGAAATGGTTGCCATCACTGGCAACTGCAGAATGGATAGGTGCCTGGGGTTTAACAGAGCCCAATACAGGTAGCGATGCGGGTAATATGAAAACAGTGGCCGTAAAAGAGGGCGATAGCTGGGTGTTGAATGGCACAAAGAGCTGGATTACTCATGGAAAGAGTGGAGATATAGCAGTAGTGATCTGCAGAACAGGAGAGCCCAGAACAAGCGGTAATTCGACAGCATTTGTGGTAGAACGAGGTACACCAGGCTTTTCAGCAGGTAAAAAAGAAAATAAATTAGGTATGAGGGCCAGTGAAACGGCTGAAATGATATTTGAAAATTGCCGTATTCCAGACGCGAACAGATTAGGTGAAGTAGGTGATGGTTTTCGTCAGGCAATGAAAATATTAGATGGAGGAAGAATTTCTATTGCTGCGCTTTCACTGGGTATTGCCAAAGGAGCTTATGAAGCTGCGGTTCAATATTCTAAGGAGCGTCACCAATTTGACCAGCCAATCTGTAATTTCCAGGGTATCAGTTTTAAATTGGCAGATATGGCTACAGAAATAATGGCGGCTGAACTAATGATCTGGCAGGCCTGCGACCTTAAAAACCGCGGACAAAAAGTAACCCTGCAAGGGGCCATGGCAAAGTATTATGCCAGTGAAGTGGCCGTAAAAACCGCTACCGAAGCAGTTCAGATTTTTGGTGGATATGGTTATACAAAAGATTTTCCGGTAGAAAAGTTCTATCGTGACGCAAAATTGTGTACTATTGGTGAAGGAACTTCCGAGATACAGAAACTTGTTATATCCCGTGAAGTATTACACGGTTAGTCTCTTTTCGATTGCTTGCTTATATCAAAGTCCCGCCAAAAAGCGGGACTTTTTTTAAAACCACCCCCAAGAAAACTAAGATGTAACCACACTGTTTGAATCAGGAACTGTTTGGTACCAGTTAATTTTTCTGCTGGCATACATTACCGCAGCCAATATGATGAACAATCCGATACTACCTAGCAGTAATGCGGTATCTTCTAAACGCAGCAGGATATAAATGAATCCATATAAAGTGGAAAGTAAAATAGTAAACCAGGCAGCAGTGCCTGCTTTCTTAAAATGACTGTGTACATAAACAGTAATCAATAAAATAGTAGCAGAGGCAGCTACAAAATAGGCGAAGTTGAAAGTAGCTATTTCACTGATCGACAATAACAGGGTATAAAATATAACCAAAGCAATTCCTACCAACGCATATTGAACAGGATGTACTGGTTTGTTTTGCATTATTTCCATGATAAAGAAAAGTGCAAAACTTAAACCTATTAAGAGGATAGCATATTTACTGCTACGGTCGGTTTGGGCATATTGATTATTAGGTTGCAATAAACTAACGCCAAATGCAAGCGATGTATTAATACCCTTTGTATCTGTTACCAGGGTAGTGAAGGGTAGGTTGGCTTTGTTGAAAGTCCAACTTGCATTAAATCCTGTTCTACCAATTTTTCTATTTGATGGAATGCTGTTTCCATCGAATGAAGGGCTCGGCCATTTTGAATGAATATTATAGGTACTTGTACCAGCGAGTGGCATGAAATGTAATTGACCACTTCCCCGAACTGCAAGCTTTGTGCTAAAATCAATAACAGTACCAAGGTCGGCAGCAGTTAGTGGTACATTAACGGAAAGACCATTCGAATCAATCTCGGAAGAAGGTAAACCAGGTAGCAGGTTAAATTCAGTGCCTTTAAAATTTGCCATAATTTCCTGCTCAATCCCTTTGAAATCACTGATGCCAATACAAAGTTTTATGTCGTTCCATTGTACCTCTTCCGCTTTCACATCTTTTGGAAGTTGAAGTTGAAATTTACCCGAACCAGTTAACTGGGTTTTATATAATAGTACTTTATAAATGGAGCGTCTTCTTTCTTCTGTATCAATATTCCCATCGAAGGAAACTTGTTCGGGTAACATAAAAAAATCGCCATAGGTAATAACGGTTTTGCCTTTTTCGTCCGTACTCGATTTTTGATAAGGAACATATAAGTAAGGTCCAGACAACCTTTGAGGCGCTGCCCATTTTTCACTTACATCTTTTTCAACCGTTTTTCTTCTTTGTTCTCTTTCATGTACGAGGTTTGAAACAAAGATCATCGGAATTAGCATCACCAGAATGAGTATTCCAGTTACAATGCCTTTGTATAAAATTTTATTGTTTCCTGTACTTTTCGGTGCAGTACTGTTTGTTGTGTCCATGGTAGATAGGTTTGAATATGAAATAAAAAAATGGTTTACCAGAAATGATTTTTGAATGAACAAAGCAAGCAAGCTGGATACGGATAATCCAAGAAACAAAATGACAGCATCAACTATAGTATCTGTATGCAATCCATAAGATTGTTTCAGAAATAGTGCAGCATAAATTAGTGCAATGGTTACATTGATTATTCCGATAATGAGAAATTTGATTGTAGTTGATTTCCTTAACCTGTTTATGGGTGGTAATACAAGCAGGTAAAAGAGAAATACAGGAAAACTAAGTAGCCCACCAATAAAAAAAATGAGGAGTAAGCCTAGGAAGATATCTCCAAAACTGTTTGAAGCTGTATCATCCAGGATGAAATAAATATTTGCTCCTATCGTAAACAACAATAAAGTGTTGAACCATAAGTTGAAGCTGGATTTTACTATGCCTGTCATTAAAAAGTGCTTTGAATTACAAAGTAAATGGGTAAAAAAAATTACTTAATGCCTTTGATCATTTTTTCCAATGCTTCGAGATGGCTCTTAAATGCTTTTTCGCCTGCCTTGGTAACAGCATAAGTAGTATTTGTTTTACGTCCGATAAAACCTTTGTTTACTTTTATATAATTATTTTCTTCCAGTGTTTTCAAATGGCTAGCCAGGTTACCATCGGTAACTTCAATTAATTCTTTCAGTTCATTAAAGTTTACTTCAGCATTTACCATCACGGCACTCATGATGCCGAGCCGGATGCGACTGTCGAAAACTTTATTCAGGTGTTCAATCGGGTTGTTCATACGCGTTCATATTTCCACCACATCATAGCGCCATACAAAATATGTAAAATACCAAAACCAATAGCCCAGGCAATCAGACCATAACCAATAAACCATAAATTAATCAGGCCCAGTATAATCTCACAAATACCCAACCACCTGATTTCTGAAACAGTGTATTTGCTGCCATTTAAGAGTGCAAGACCATAAAAAATAAGACAAGCGGGTGCAATTAATCCATACAGTTCAAACTGAAGTAAGCGAAGAATAACAAAACCACCTGCCAGCAATGGAATGGCAGTGTTGATCATGAGTCTTTTTGCGCTGCTTCCCATCAAAGAAGTATTTGTTTTCTTGCTTCTGAGCCAGGTAAATAAAAAAGCCAGTAGCAGCGCAGCAACAAAAGTGATGATACCAGTAACCAGAAGATTTACCTGTAGGTTAGCGTAAGTATAGTTTGGCAAGATGCTATTACTCTCTGCTGGAATTTTATTGGTAAAACTTAGCCAGGCCGGCCATATATAAATAGTTGCTGCCAGCGCACATAGTCCGGCAGCTATGCCACTCAATCCGCTTAAACTAATGAACCGGCTACTCCTGTTCATCATGTCTTTAATGTCTTGAAGGGCCTCAAGTTGTTTTTGCTCCTGATTCATAAAAGCACTTTGAAATTCAAAGTAAGTGATCAATTTGCATATTTCCAAGTCTTTAAGGAAAAAAATTGTTAATGTGTATCATACCCTGTTGAGTCTTCGGGTAACTTAGGATGTCTTAGTTCCACTGGTTTGCGACGTGCTTTTAGCATACGCATATTCAGTAGTTCTACAATAAAGGAGAATGCCATGGCAAAGTACACATAGTTTTTAAGGTGAAGTTGATGTGCATTTACACTATCCCAACCTTCAACAATTAACACAAAGCCAATCATCACCAGAAAGGAGAGAGCCAGCATTTTCAGGGTTGGGTGTTTATGAATAAAATTGGCAATATTGGCACTGAACAGAAACATTACTATCATAGCTACTACAACAGCAGCAATCATTATCTCTATATGTTTTGCTGTTCCTCCAGCAGTTATAATACTGTCGAAGCTAAATACCATATCAATCAGCATAATCTGGAATATGGCATTTCCAAATGCGAGTTTTTTGCCTTTACCACCATGTTCTTCTTCAGCCTCGCCTTCCAGCTTATGGTGAATTTCTCTAACTGTTTTATAAAGCAGGAAAAGTCCACCAGCCAGCATTACTAGGCTAGCGAGGTCAAAATCTTTGCCCCATGCACTGATCACTGGTTTCCCTTTTTGAGATAAAAGCCAGCCTAACCCAAATAATAATGCGATACGGGTAGTCATTCCCATAATCATCCACAACAGTCTGGCTTTCTTTTGGTGTTTTTTCTCCATCCTGTTCATGATAATGCTCACGAAGATTACATTATCAATTCCCAAAACAATTTCAAGGACTACCAGGATAAAAAAACTGATAAGACTTTCAGACGTAAATAAGTGTTCCATTTTATGTACTTAAGCTTGTGATATGTGTTTACAAATATTTTTTACGATCGACGGTCCTTCATAAATAAAACCTGTCCAAACTTGCAAAAGGCTAGCACCGGCAGCTAATTTTTCAGCAGCATCAGCACCAGTAAAAATACCTCCACTGGCAATAATGGGAATTTTCCCATTCGTTCCCTTTGAAAGGTATTGTACGACTTCTGTTGACCTTTGTTTCACTGGTTTACCACTCAACCCACCTGCTCCAATTGCTGAAACTTTTGCAGCAGGCGTGAGAAGCCCCTCACGGCTAATGGTGGTGTTAGTGGCAACAAGTCCATCCAATTGAACTTCAAACGAAAGTGCAATAATATCATCCAATTGCTCCTGAGTAAGGTCTGGGGCAATCTTCAGTAATATAGGTTTGGGTTTGGTTTTAGACTGGTTGCTGTTTTGAAGAACAGAAAAAATTTGTTTGAGAGAATCTTTTTCCTGCAGTGCCCTCAAGCCTGGGGTATTTGGAGAACTAACGTTCACCACAAAATAATCTACGAAATCGAAAAGGGTTTCAAAACAAATGCTATAGTCTTTCCAGGCATCTTCATTCGCAGTCACTTTGTTTTTACCAATATTTCCCCCTACAATTAACTTAGAACCCTGGTCTTTTCGGGTAGCAAGTCTTGCAGCCACTGCTTTCACCCCATTATTATTAAACCCCATTCTGTTAATCAATGCCTTATCTGCTGGTAACCTGAATAATCGTGGTTGCTCATTGCCTGGTTGCGGTAGTGGTGTTACGGTTCCTATTTCCACAAACCCAAACCCGAGGGCCTCAAGCTCATTCAGGTAAACTGCATTTTTGTCAAAACCCGCCCCTAAACCCACCGGGTTTGAAAAGCGAAGCCCGAAAACTTCTCTCTCCAGGTCAGTTTTATGATAGGCAAAACGGTTGCTTATCAACTTCTTAACTGGTGCAAAAGCAGCGGCTGACCGCATCAGGTCCATCGAAAAGTAGTGCACATCTTCTGGCGGAAAACAAAAAAGCAGTTGTCTGATAAGCGGGTAAATCATGGTGTTGCGAAGATAAGGTGCATTTATATACCTGAATAACCCCAGGAGTCTATAACCAATGCATTAAATTCGGTTGCATAAACAACTTTTTTTAAAAAAAACCTTACATTTGATAGGAAAAATCAAGTTTATGCAGGAAGCATATATTGTTGCAGGATATAGAACCGCGGTAACAAAAAGTAAACGTGGTGGGTTTCGCTTTTTTCGTCCCGATGACCTTGCTGTTGAAGTGATCAAAGGATTGATGGCCAGTGTGCCTCAACTCGAAGCTAAAAGGGTAGATGATGTGATCGTTGGAAATGCAGTACCTGAGGCAGAACAGGGTTTACAATTCGGAAGAATTATATCAGCGCGTGCACCCGGCATTGATGTGGCAGGTTTTACCATAAACAGGTATTGCGCGAGTGGACTAGAAAGCATTGCCCTTGCAACAGCTAAAATACGCACGGGTATGGCCGACTGTATTATTGCAGGAGGAACGGAAAGCATGAGCCTGGTACCAACCGCAGGTTGGAAAACGGTTCCTGCTTATTCTATTGCGAAAGAAGAACCTGACTATTACCTGAGTATGGGACTTACCGCTGAAGCAGTAGCCAAGGAGTTTAAAGTAAGTCGTGAAGACCAGGATCAATTTGCTTTTCAATCGCACCAAAAAGCAATGAAAGCGATAGAAAATGGTTATTTCAAACCGGGAATACTTCCCATTACGGTTGAAGAAACTTACCTGAATGAAAAAGGTAAAAAGGCCGTTCGCAGTTATGTAGTTGATACAGATGAAGGCGTTAGGGCAGATACTAATATTGAAGCATTGGCAAAACTGAAGCCTGCATTTGCGCTCGGTGGTTCTGTAACCGCCGGTAACTCATCTCAAACCAGTGATGGAGCCGCTTTTGTAATTGTGATGAGTGAAAAAATGGTGGTTGAACTTGGCTTGAAACCTATTGGTCGTTTGGTGAATTGTGCTTCTGCTGGTGTTCATCCGCGTATCATGGGTATAGGTCCTGTGGCTGCCATTCCAAAAGTATTGAAGCAGGCTTCCATGAGTTTAAATGATATTGATTTGATAGAATTGAATGAAGCATTTGCTTCTCAATCACTTGCAGTAATCAGAGAACTAGGATTAAATCCTGATATCGTTAACATTAATGGCGGTGCCATCGCATTAGGACACCCACTGGGTTGTACAGGTTGTAAATTGACCGTTCAATTATTAAGCGACATGAATCGTCTCAATAAAAAATATGGAATGGTAACAGCTTGTGTTGGTGGCGGACAAGGTATTGCAGGTATTATTGAGCGCCTTTAATTGTAAAGAAGCGTATGCTAAATTCATCATTAATCTTAGCGCCGAAAAGCTGCTTAAAATAATATATCCCATATATAAATTTTCTTTCTACGGAAAGCGCTCATCTACTGTGTGGTAGAAGAGGTTTTATTTTCCAGCCGACGGCTTATTTCCATTTCTGGTCAGGTATTAGCTGATGAAAAACAGTTTGTATCCTGACCATTGTCATTTTTTTCGCGCATGGTTATTGATAGTTTTACCCTATAATCATGTAATATGAAAAAGATCCTTGTCCCAACCGACTTTTCTGCCACTGCAAAAAATGCAACGTTTTATGCTTTTAAACTGGCAGAACAATTAAAAGCATCCGAAGTAGTGCTTTACCATGCATATGCTGCACCGGTAAACATCGATCCAATGGTGCCAACTGTAGTAATGCCAGATATAGATACCCTGAAAGAGAGTAGTGAAATGGCTTTGCAAAACTTTAAATCTGTCGTATGCCCTTTTTGCGCTCCGGAAATTAAAGTAACTACTTTGGCCCGATATGATTATCTCGGTAAAGGATTGGATGAAGTATGTACAGATACAGGTACAAGCTTGATAGTAATGGGTGTAACAGGTGCATCCATGCTTGAGGAAAAGCTTATTGGAAGCAACGCATTGAGTGTAGCCAAAAATGGAACAGTGCCTGTTATTATAGTGCCCCCAAAAGCTGTGTTTACTAAAATAGAAGAAGTAATGCTGGCTTGTGATTTTAACAAAGTGGTTGAAACAACACCTGTTGCGCCCATTAAAGAAATACTGGATGCTACATCTGCCAAACTCTATGTATTACATGTAGATCATGAAAACAGCAGCTGGTCTGCGGATACTCCTTTTGAAAGTTTAATGTTAGATACTCTACTGCAAGGATATAACCCACAATACCAGTTTGAAAACAACAACAATTTTGTAGAAGCGGTAAATATTGTGGCACAAGAAAAAATGGTAGACCTTATTATCACAATTCCAAAGAAGCATGGCTTATTTGAAGGGCTGTTTCATTCAAGTGCAACTAAGCGATTGGCCTACCACAGTAATGTGCCAATTATGGTGATTCATGAATAAAATATGCGTTAGCTCATCACAAAATGAGTGAGTGTAATGATCAGTTCTGAGATTAGGTTATATATTCTGCTTAACATAATTAACGATCGGATTTTAAATTATTAAATGGCTAACCCAATCTTTTTAATATTTCCAATCCTTCGTCCCAGTTGGTATAACCTGATGCGACATTAATATGACCAGCATTACCCAGGTTGATAAAATCGCTGCCCCAGCAATTGGCAAAGTATTGAGCTCTATCCAGACTAACCCAGATATCATCTGCGCTGGCTACGACAATTGTTGGGAATGGTAATTTGTTGAGTGGTATTGGTGTAAATCCTGTTGCAGGGAAGTTGTACTGTGGTGCTTCCAAATCACTTGGAGCAACCAGCAAAGCGCCTTTTATTTGTCTTTTGTATTTTTCAACCCAATGTGCAATAGTAGCGCAACCGAGACTATGCGCAATTAATACAACATTGGATGTGTCGAATTTTTTTAGTGTGTCATCAATAGTTTTTATCCAATCTTCGCAACGTGGGGAATCCCAGTTATCCTGTTCTATCCTGAAAAAATTATCTCCAGATTTTTCGAAATAACTCTGCCAATGTTCCGACCCAGAATTACCTAAGCCGGGGATGATAAGATAAGTGGTCATTGCGATCAGGTATGTTTGTTTTTAAAATAATTAATCCCATAATTGCCGACCCGTAAAAAAATCAGCTACGTTAAAGAAATATTTGGTTACTGTAAATGCATCATCTGCTATTTATAGAACACAGATTTTCATGATTCTCAGGATTTATCATGATATATCTTGAGAATCATGAAAATCTGTGTTCCATCCTAAGTCAGACTTAAAGCTAGCACCCGTAATCCCTAACAGCAATGATTTTAAACGATTAATTAAGGTATTTACCTACAATCGGCACCCTTCTTCCAACCCCAAATGCTTTGGGTGAAATTCGGATGATTGGACAAAACTGGTTGCGTTTATATTCATTGTTATTTACCATCTTCAGTGTTCTATCTACCAATGCTGCTTCATACCCCATTGCTTTAATCTCACCTGGTCCCATTCTTTTTTCTATGTACTGATAAAGTACCTGATCGAGCAGGCTGTAATCTGGTAAACTGTCGCTGTCTTTCTGATTTGGTCTTAATTCAGCACTAGGTGCTTTGGTAATGATATTTTCTGGAATGATTTCGCTATTTCTGTTGATGTATTTAGCCAGTTCATACACTTGTAATTTATAACAATCGCCAAGTACGCCGAGTCCACCAGCCATATCGCCATACAATGTGCCATAACCGGTTGCAAGTTCACTTTTATTAGATGTGTTTAACAGGATATACCCGAATTTATTAGCAATGGCCATCAATAAGTTGCCCCTTGATCTGCTTTGTATATTTTCTTCCGCAAGTGAAAAAGGCAAGCCATTAAACACGGGTTCGAGGGTTTTTGTAAAGGCATGGAATACATCATCGATCCGTATGATGTCATAAGGATTCCCCAGGTTCTTACTAAGTGTTACAGCATCATTCACAGAATGATCTGTTGAGTAAGGTGAAGGCATCAAAATAGCTCTTACATTCTCAGCACCAAGTGCATCGCAGGCAAGCGCCAGTGTAACGGCTGAATCAATTCCACCGGAAGAGCCCAGTATGGCTTTGGTAAAACCCATTTTAGAGAAATAATCACGGATGCCTAAAATAAGCGCATCGTATACCTGGTGAATGTTTAATGCTGGTTCAAGTGTGGCAGGATTCAACTCTTTATCCGGCACCCTGCTCGCAGGTTCCAGTATCGGTGCATTTATGCTTCCATCTTCATTTAGTTCAATGGTTACCATGGCTTCTTCAAACATGGGTAATGCAGCACAAAGATTTGCGTCTTTATCAAATACAAGAGAGGCTCCGTCGAATACAATTTCTGTTTGACTTCCTACTGCATTGCAATAGAACATCGGTAATTTGTATTTCTGAACATTGGCCTTGATCACCGATTTCCTGTCTTCATCATGCGTGTAATCAAATGGCGATGCACTAATATTCAGCATTATATCTGGCGACTGTTCCATTAACTTATCCATCGGACAAATGCGGTATAAGGGATTGTCGCCCATGTTCCAGATGTCTTCACAAATTGTGATGGCCAGTTTTTTTCCTTTGAAAGGAACTATTTTCCATTCATAAGCTGGCTCGAAGTAACGGTATTCATCGAAAACATCATAGGTAGGTAAAAGTGTTTTATGAATCTCGGCCTTTACTTCTTTTTCATATAAAAAGAAAGCAGCATTAAAAAGATCTTTTCCTTTCAAGATACTGTTACGGGCCGGAGAGCCAATTAATACACCAATAGTGTCGGCATGTTCGCGGATTTGATCAATGGCATCATAACATTTATTGATAAAATCGTTGAATTCTACAAAATCCCTGGCAGGATAACCACATACACTCATTTCGCTGAACATCACCAGGTCTGCGCCTTCTGCTTTCGCCGCTTTAATCGCATCGATGATGCGGGACGTGTTCAACTCGAAATTTCCGATATGATAATTCTGTTGTGCAATGCTGATCTTCATACAATTACCTGTTAATTGAGCTCAGAAGCAAAGTTCCGTAACTTTTGCATAGGTTTTACATGGTTCTTTGATTTGATCAACACCTTTTATCAGCATATTTGCATAAACCGGATATTTATGAATCGCTGGCTTTGGATATTTCTTGCTCTGATAGCTGTTTCCTGTGGTAATAAAAGGAAAGTGCCGGATGTTTCCGCCATCAAGGCGCCTGTATCGCTGCTTCGCTTTGAACGGTCTTTTTTCACCATGGATACTATTCATTTCGAAACTTCTTTACAGGAACTCACAACTGAATACCATGGGTTTACCCAGGATTTTCTGTTTAATATACTTGGTAGTTCAAGCAGTACATTTACTACCGATGTTCCTGCATTTATTCGCAGCTACCAGGGAATGGAAAAAGATATTGCTGGTTTATATCCCGACCTTACCAAAGAGGTAAATGAGATTCAGGAAGGGATGAAATTTGTAAAATATTATTTTCCTGATTATCGGCTACCTGAAAAAATCATCACCTTTATTGGACCCTTAAATAGTTATGGCAGTATTATCACAACCGATGCATTGGCTATTGGACTTCAACTTTACCTCGGCGCGAATCACCCGCTATACCTGAGTGAGGAAGGGCAGCAATTGTATCCACGGTATATATCACGCAGATTCAGCAGGGAGTATATTGCGGTTAATTCAATTAAAAATATCATTGATGACCTTTATCCACCAGACTATGCTGATCAGCCCTTATTCGCACAGATGGTAGAAGCTGGAAAGAGGTTGTATTTACTCGATCAGTTAATGCCTTATGCGGCAGATACCTTGAAAACAGGATATACCCAAAAGCAATTAGATGGTTGCTATGAAAACGAAAAAAATATCTGGAGCTTTTTCATACAAAACAACCTGCTATTTATCAGCGACCCGGAGATTATACGCGACTATATGAGTGATGCACCAAATACACCAACATTAGGTGAAGCTTCACCAGGTTTTATTGGTCAGTTTGTTGGTTGGCAGATAGTAAAAAAATGGATGTCGATGCAGAAAGAAAAAGACAACCTGAAAATGCTGGTGGAAGCCAGTCCGAAAAAAATATTCGAAGAAGCCAAATATAAACCCTGATAAAAGTCGAGTAAAAAATGTTCCTGATGGATGGAACAATCAATTCATTTTTGAAGGAACAATCATATCAAAAGCAGGGATATTCACTTCAAACGGAAGCTTTGTATGTTGGTTTTCCATTTGGTAGGTACCATACATTTTACCCATTTCAGTTCTGAGGTTACATCCGCTTACGTACTGATAATGTTCTCCAGGTTGAAGTACAGGTTGAATACCAACCACGCCTTCTCCCTCCACTTCCCTGTGCTCGCCATTGCTGTCGAAAATATGCCAGTGCCGGCGTAGTAATTTGATGGTAAAATTGTTGTGATTCTCAATGGTAATACGGTAGGCAAACATGTATTCGCCATTCAGGGGGTTGCTATAATCAGACTGGAAAAAAGTCTCCACACTGATTTCTACACCTTCTGAAATTTTGGATACCATACGGTTGATTTGAGTATAGTAAAAATACAAAAAAAAGGCGAATAGCTAATAGCGATTAGAATCTATAGTTCATTGATGCTTTGTCCATGGTCCATGGTCTATGGTCCATGGACTATATCCATAAGACAAACCCCTTATTTTTAACACTAAAAATAGCTTCCAGGCCTTACCTTCGCAGCACTTTAAAAAGAGAAAAACATGACCAGGATTGCCGTTGCAAAAGGGGATGGAATAGGCCCGGAAATTATGGATGCGGTTCTATCGATTTTTACCGCAGCCAAAGTGTCTTTGGAATACGATTTTGTAGATATGGGTAAATGGGTATTCGACAAAGGATACAGTAATGGAATGACCCCGGAAGCGCAGCAAACAATTGAAAGTCTGGGCATTCTGTTTAAAGGCCCTATGGAAACGCCCAAAGGGAAAGGGGTAAAAAGTGTGAATGTTACCGCTCGTAAAACCTGGAATACCTATGCTAACAAACGTACTTTCCAGACTTTGCATGGTGTAGATACAGTATTCAGTAAAGCTGGTATTCCTATTGATATTACGATTGTAAGGGAAAACATTGAAGATACTTATGGCGGTATTGAACATATGTTAACCCATGATGTGGCATTGAGCCGCCGCTTTATTACCCGCCCGGGAAGTTTGCAGGTGATTAAATATGCTTTTGAAATGGCCAAAAAGAAAGGCGCAAGACGCATTACCTGCGGACATAAGGCAAATATCATGAAAATTACAGATGGGTTATTCCTGGAAGTGTTTTATGAGGTAGCCAAAGAATATCCTGAATTAAAGGCGGATGATGTAATTGTGGATGATTTATGTATGAAACTGGTAAGCAAGCCAGACTTATTTGATGTTGTTGTGCTTACCAATTTACAGGGAGATATTGTGAGTGATCTTTGTGCGGGACTTGTTGGTGGACTGGGTTTCGCTCCTTCTGCCAATATCGGTGATCATATTTCCATTTTTGAAGCGGTTCATGGCACAGCACCGGATATTGCAGGAAAAAACATTGCCAACCCTACTGCCTTGTTATTAAGCGGTATTGGCATGCTCCGTCACCTTGGATTGATGGAATCTGCCGCAATGATTGAGAATGCGTTACTCTTTACACTGGAAAGTGGCATTCATACAGGTGATTTTGGTGATAAAACCATACCTGCGGTTAATACCAGCCAGTTTACGGAATCGATTATTGCCAATTTTGGCAAATTGCCGGCGCATAACCCAAAACCAATGCTTGCCGACCTTCCGGTAACGCCTACTGTATTTAAACTGGAAAAAAATCCAATGCTCGAAACAATCGAGTCGAATACAGAAAAAATTGTGGGTGTTGATATGTTTATTGAAAGCAATGAACAGCCTCAATGGGTCGCTGAAAAATGCCTGAAACATACGCTGGATCTCTTCAAACTGGTTACCATCAGTAACCGTGGTACCCAGGTATGGCCCAAAGGTTCTGTATTTACCAACCTTGTTAATCAGTACAGATGCCGCTTTGAAAGTGTAGAAGAAATAGCCTTAACACAGGTTGATGTATTGGAACTTTACAAAAGATTATCGGCAGATTTTAAAATTTGCTCAACAGAATTATTGAATGCCTGGGGCGACAAAAAGGCTTACAGTCTGGCACAAGGGCAATAATTGGCCTCAAGCTTCAAGCCACAAGCTGCAGGCCTTGATTGATGCTTGTTATAGGC
>CAZTCS010000056.1:0-23886 GCA_964611995.1 uncultured Sediminibacterium sp.
CCTGATCAAGACTTTCTTTTTCTTTCTTTCCAAATAACTTATCAAATAATCCCATGAACAATGGTTTTAGCAATGCAATTAAATACAAAAAGCTTTCCCGTTAAGAGAAAGCTTTCAATATGTTGTGATGAGAAAGATTATTTCTCAGACATGTAATCCTT
The DNA here is from genome assembly GCA_964611995.1 of uncultured Sediminibacterium sp. GTDB lineage: Bacteria > Bacteroidota > Bacteroidia > Chitinophagales > Chitinophagaceae > Sediminibacterium. Next base: position 162 of record CAZTCS010000056.1, read on the forward strand.
TACCTTGTCCTTGTGCACAATAGCCTCTTTAAAGGTATATGCACCAGTTTTAGGGCTACGTACAGCCTTGATCACTTTAGTCCAGTTCTTAGCTTCAGCGGCTGCTTTCTGGTCTTTTACTTTCGCGTTTTTGGAAGCTGCTTTTGCCATGATTATTTAATTTCTTTATGAACGGTTACTTTTTTCAGAATTGGGTTGAACTTTTTCAGTTCCATACGCTCAGGCGTATTCTTTTTGTTTTTGGTAGTGATATATCTGCTTGTACCGGGCAGACCAGTGGTCTTGTGCTCAGTACACTCCAGAATTACCTGTACCCTGTTACCTTTCTTTGCCATTGTATTAGCTAGTTTTTTCTTGTTTGTAATTAGATCTTAGCTCCCTGCGCTCTCATTTCTTTGATCACAGTTGCTAAACCGTTTTTGTTGATGGTTCTTAAAGCATCAGTAGACACTTTCAGGGTAACCCAACGGTCTTCTTCAGCAAAAAAGAAACGCTTCTTTTGTAAATTTGGTAAAAAACGGCGCTTGGTCTTAATGTTTGAGTGAGAAACACTATTTCCAACAATCGGCTTTTTTCCAGTAACCTGACATACTCTTGCCATGACTCAATTTTTTTCGGGACGGCAAAGGTAGGGAAAGATGGCAAAATATCAATAAGAAACTAGGTTTTTTTATGAAATTTGTTCACATTTCCAGGATAATTCCTGTTTGGAAATTTTATTTGGGGTGATTTATCCACAAAATAAGTCCGGGAGTCCGTCCTTCCTTCGTCAGGAAGACCGGAAGAAAATTAAGTAGGATATATATAAACAACAAATATATTTCCTTCTACTTTTCTGTGTATTTCTGTGCTTTCAGTGGCAATTTAATGCCACTGAAGACACTGAAGAACACTGAAAATCACTCATAGTCTCCAACGGACTCCCGGACTCTCGGACTCCCGGACGAAAGGAAGGCCTATAATCGAATAATATCCCCAAAAAACACCGCATTCATAAACATTTTGGATGTTCCCAGCCAGAATGCCCTGAAATTCAGGTTATCTACCATCGATATAATTTTACCCCTTCCTACCCCATCAATATTAATCGCTGCCGTTTTCTTTACCACTTCCTTGTAACCACGGTATAAATAGCCGCTTTGTAATGGATTCTCGGTATACATTACGGGTGAGTCATATGGACTATTATTCTGGTCCATAAACAGCGTATTCGACTTAAAAATCGTCACAGAAGGGTCGCGATAGCCGTAGGCTATTGGATGCGTAAGGTCAAGGCGGGCTTCAAATAAGGAACCAGCCATGTCTTTTGCACGCATTTCGTCTGAACGCAGGTAATAAGGTAATTGCAATGTACTGTCTCTTTTTTCACCTGAGTTTTTAAAGATTACCCTGGTAAAACCATTCGTTGATAGCCACCTGGTAGCATCTTCAGTGGCTACTAATGTGCCACCGGCACTTACCCATTCTCTTAATTTATCCTGCGCCGATTTATTCAGGTTATTATACGAACCCGATGGCATGATAATCACATTGTACTTATCTGCATTTATTGAATTAAAGCGATCCACATCTACTATACTTACCGGCATCTGATACCTGATATCAATCAAATGCCAAATTTCGCCTACATCCGTTGCACTGGTACCTGTACCGCCGAACATCATTACTTTCGGCTGTTTTACATTATTAAAACTGGCACTTCCAAGGTCAATTCCACCACCTGCCAATCCTGTCGGCAAAGCATAAACTTCCACCCCAGTTCCAGCAGCTTCATTGCCGATCAGTTTCGCAAGCTCTTCTCCTTTTACAGGTTGCGTTGCTGATGGTATAAGTATGGTTCCATATTCAAAACTTTCTTCTTTTCCATCAACCATCATTTTAAATCGTTGTGTGGCCACTTTTGCTTTTAGTCCTTTAGACTGTAATTGATACAACAGTTTTGGTGCATTAAAATCATCCCAACGGAATGCATAAGCAGTGGCATTAGATGATAAAGACATCAATGGCATACTTAGTGGAACAGCGTTGATTACTTTAGCGCCTAATAACTGATCGTACCCTGTTTTAAGTTCAGCAGTGGGCATACCAAATGCGAGCGACATGGTCCAGGCAGTTACATCATAAAACAAACTGTCTTTATAATCGAAGGTCTTTTCAAAAACTGTTTTAATAATCTTGAACTGTTGTTGATTGGCAGGTATCACAAATGCTTTACCCGCTTTGAATTGTTTGCCTTCGGCGTTATAGTCTTGTTTCAGGTTATATATATCTACCTGATGACGCAGTAACATCTGCACAAAAACCTGTGTACGTGTTTGGTCGAATTGATCTCCGATCACAAAGGCTTTTACGGGATAGGCTGCGGCTTCTTTCTCTACTTCTTTAAAGAAATCGCGTTGAAATTTCAGCATATCCACACGTAATGCTTTCGCAGCAGCAAGCGTTGATAAAGCTGCAGTAAACTGATTACGGATAGTGAATGGGAATGTCAATAAACCATTTTCGGTTTCCTGCGCATGTCCTCTACTGCTGGCCTGCTCAAATAATATACCTACCCCACCGTTGATATCCGGATAGGTTGAACCTTTTCCATAATAGAAATCATCATATCCTTCTTTAGTAAAATATAGAGATCCAATACTGTCGAAATATTTTGCGTGGTAATTACCAATGGCTGCAGTCAACTCCTGGTTTTTGGCAGGCGTATTTGGATTCACCCTTGAAGGAACACCAGGCTGAAAAAAGAAAGATGAATTGCTGCCCGTTTCATGGTGATCAGTCAGGATATTCGGTTTCCAATTATGAAACATCTGCAACCTGTTCTGACTCTCCCTGTGTTGTGCAGGTAACCAATCTCGATTCAGATCAAACCAATAATGATTAAACCGTCCGCCAGGCCATACTTCATTAAACTCTCTGGCTTGTGGGTCAGCCACCAATGTCTGGCTCTTATGCATATTCGCCCATGTGGCAAAACGATTGAGTCCATCAGGATTGAATGAAGGATCCAGTAATATTACCGTATTATCCAGTAAAGCATCTACTTCCGGCCCTTGTGCTGCAGCCAGGTAATATGTAGTAAGCAATGATGCATTGGCTCCACTGCTTTCATTTCCATGGATACTATGACCTATCCAAACAACAACAGGCATATCGTTGATGTTCAATCCGCCAGATTTATCGGCCTGGGTTAATTGTACATGTTGCTGCCTGATTTTTTCCAGGTTCTGGTGATTTTTTGGGGAAGTAATTATAAGTGCAAGCTGTGGTCTACCCTCATAGGTGGTTCCCATCTGTTGAAGTGTTACACGATCAGAAGCTGCATCAATCGCTTTCATATAGTTTACCAAGCGGTCATGTGTAACATGCCACTCACCCACTTCATGCCCTATAACCGATGCCGGCGTTGGGATGGATGTGTTATAACGTACATTTTTGGGGAGGTAGTAACTAAGTTCCTGTGCCTGTAAGGAAACAGATAAAACCAGTAAACTGGTGAGTAACAAATTTCTCATGATGATTTTTTAGCGATCCTAAGATAACGAAAACAAAAAAGCCATCCGCTTGTGCAGGATGGCCGGGTGAATTGTTTTTTACACTGCTTAAATGAGTTGCATTTTCATGACTTTGGGATCCACGTGAACCGTATCATGCTCAAAATCTAATTTAATGCGCCATTTCTGCATAGTAGCCGCTCCGATAACTGCTTCTTCAGTTAATCCGGGCACCAGCAGAAATTCATCACTTACCAATACATCATTGATCCAAAAATCCACAATAAGACGATGTGTAACTTCAATTCGATGTCCCTCGCTTGCTGTTAAAACAAACCTCGGATTCGGCAACATTTCTGCATTGGCAATCTGATCAATATAGGCCGGATGAATACAAGACAAATTAGCCCCACTATCAAATAAAGCGTATAATCTTTTTTCACCTTTCGACCCAACAAATAACAAGGGAAGCTTTATTACAGACATAAAAAAATGATTGTTTAAAGCTAATGTACAACACATCAGCATTCAAACAATCATTCTGTAAAAATTTGCGGGAAATACGCTCCCAGACTACATCTCAGGCGTATTATGCGTACAATTCTTCCCTTAATTCTTTCACCCTTTTATCTTCCATATACTCATCGAAAGTCATCAGGCGATCGATAATTCCTTTAGGTGTTAATTCAATAATTCTATTGGCTACTGTTTGCATGAATGTATGGTCATGCGAGGTTAGTAAAACAATACCCGGGAAGCTGATACAACCTTCGTTGAAGCTTTGGATACTTTCCAGATCGAGGTGGTTGGTGGGCTGATCGAGCACAACCAGGTTAGGGTTCTGCAACATCATACGACTTACCATACACCTTACTTTTTCGCCCCCGCTCAATACGTTGGTCTTCTTCATGATATCATCGCCACTAAACAACATTTTACCCAGGAAACCACGGATAAATGGCTCGTCAGCATCCGTTACATGCGCGGGAACAAACTGACGCAACCAATCCATGAGATTTAGTCCTTCGGTAAAAAACTCACTATTCTCAACCGGCAGGTATGCTTTTGTGATGGTAGTTCCCCACTCAAACTTGCCGGCATCTGCCTGTGCATTTTCGTTGATGATTTCAAAGAAGCTGGTAACTGCCAGCGGATCCTTACTCAGGAAGGCTATTTTTTCTCCTTTATTGATACTAAAGCTTACTTTATCAAACAACACACGACCATCAACTGATTTCTTCAGGTTTTCGATATTCAATATCTGGTTACCAACTTCGCGCAATGGCTGGAAGATGATACCCGGATATTTTCTGTTTGATGGCTCAATTTCTTCAATGGTTAATTTTTCCAAAGCCTTCTTCCTCGAAGTAGCTTGCTTGCTTTTAGAGGCATTGGCTGAGAATCGGGCGATAAAATCGAGCAATGCCTGACGCTTTTCTTCCACTTTCTTATTCTTATCATTTACCTGACGGCTCATGAGCTGAGAAGATTCATACCAGAAAGTGTAGTTACCCGTAAATACTTTGATCTTAGAGCGGTCTACGTCTGCCACATGCGTACAAACTGTATCCAGGAAGTGACGATCGTGACTCACTACCAGTACAATATTTTCATAATCTGCCAGGAAGTTCTCCAACCAACCAATGGTTTCTATATCAAGACCGTTGGTAGGCTCATCCAATAAAAGAATATCAGGGTTTCCGAAAAGCGCTTGTGCAAGCAACACACGCACTTTCATGTTGGAAGGAATATCTTTCATCAGGCTTCCATGCATGTCATCTTTAATACCCAGGCTGCTCAACAGGGTTGCAGCATCGCTTTCGGCAGTATATCCACCCATTTCACCAAATTCAGCTTCCAGTTCACCTGCACGTATGCCATCTTCTTCAGAAAAATCGTCTTTGGCATAAATGGCTTCACGATCATGCATGATGGTCCACATTTTCTGGTGACCCATCAGTACTGTGTTCAGTACTGTACATTCATCAAATTCAAATTGGTTCTGTTTCAGAAACGACATCCTTTCACCTGGGGTAATTTCTACAGTTCCTTTATTTGGTTCAATCTCGCCGCTTAATATTTTAAGGAAGGTAGATTTACCCGCTCCATTTGCTCCAATTACACCATAACAATTCCCTTTAATGAAATTGATGTTTACTTCATCGAACAATACCCTTTTACCATAAGCCAGGGTGATATTTCTTGCACTGATCATTGATTAACGTTGTTTTCAGGCCGCAAAATTACGATTAATGAATGGATTTTCACCTTTTTTCATAACTGCCGCGGTATCAACAAAAAGGGGCTGCCTTTGCAGGCAACCCCTTTATCCTATTAAAAACTGAAATTTATCTTCTTACTTTAATCAGTTGTACCACTTTGCGTTGGTTACCTTGGGTAAACTCAGCATAATATGTACCGCTAATTAAGTTACCTCCTACCTGTACCGTGCTGTTTGCACCCAGGTTCGACCTGCTTTCCACTGCTCTACCTGATGCATCTGAAATACGCAATTGTACCGGCGCATTGTTTTTGCTTTGCAGTTTGATAGTGAATAGCGTTGCGCTTGGGTTTGGCATTACGGTTACCTGTAATTGAGAAGCTGTATTGCTTTCCGGTTGTTTTACCGTTTCTGCGGTAACATTTGCACTTGTTGTAGTATTGGCAATCGCTACAGTTGGCATTGGAGCAGAACAACTGAAATTGTTCCAGATAACGTTTTTGCCTTCACTTTCCACTTCTTCTGCTATAAACAGGCCTATCATTTGAACGTTATCCTCACAATCATTTTCACCATGACCACGGTGATCGCAGTCTCTGTGTCCATGTTTGTTGTTGTTATGCTTACAATACTTAGAACTGTGCGCTTTATGATCACATCTGTCATCATCATGATCATTGCCATTTCCACCACGTACTTTCAGTTTACCGTTCGGCATGTAAATATTAGCTACTACTTTAGTATCGTCACCTTTTACATAGAACTTCTCCTCATCACATTTCAGGTCGCCCATATAGAAAGTAACACTATAATAGTCTGGATTCACTACCACATCGTTTCCAATACTTACATTTTTACTTACCCTTACGCTGGTTGACTGTGCAAAGCGAACATAACTCATAGTTGTTCTCGAGCCTTTATCAACACGTAGTTCTTCAATATTCACAACTGATGAAGTAAACCTAATGCTTGCACCCTCTTCAACTTTAATGTTTCCAAAGATGGTTCCGTTTAGTGTTACATTAGCACCTTTACGAATATTAAGATCTCTATAGTTACCATTCAGCGTTACAGTTGCATTTGAATTTACCGTATAGTTAGGCAGGTATTTTGTTACGCTTGTATTGTACTGCATAACTGGCAGGCTTACTGTTGCCACTCCGTTGATCTGACTAAGAATGGTTACACCTTTGTCTTTATCAATCTCTGGTGATTTCACAAAAGATCCTGTACCATTTACCTTACTGTATTTTTTGAAGTCAGCCTCACCTCTACTACTCATTACACCAACACTACCAGATTGTACTTCATTGTACGCTCCCAGTTTCACCTCTTTATATGCAAGGATGGTATAACTGTTTGTAAGGTTTTGTTTGTTGTATTGATAGGTAGCAGGGAACTCGCTGGTGCATCCATTTGCATCTACAATGAATAGTTTATATAACCCATCAGGATTGCTTAACCCAAGTGTTAACACCTGTGTTACGCCTACTGAATTACCATTGAGCGACCAATTGTAAACAAATGGCCCATTCTGGTTACCAGATCCTGTTAAGGTAAATTCATTACAGAAAACATTTGGAGATGCCGCTTGAACATTTGCTACCGGCAGAGGATTAATAGTAACCGTAAAGCTACATGTTGATACATTCCCGTGAATATCTGTAACTGTATAGGTTACCAATGATGTTCCAATATTGAATACACCACTAGCATTGATTCCGCTACCTGATCTTGAAGTAGCACCTGTTACAGTATACACTGTATTTGCAATACCACAATTATCAGTTTGGGTAAGCGAAGGAACACTGTAGTTTACATTTCCACCTGTATTTGCACAGAAGACCTGATTCGATGCACAAGTAATAACAGGTTTTTCGGTATCAACTACAGTTACTACCTGTGTAGCAGTAGATGTATTTCCATGAATATCTGTAACAGTCCATATTACTGTGGTAGCTCCAACAGGAAACACCGATGGGGCATTATTCACTACAGATTGTACGGCACAATTATCAGTTGTTACTGCAGTTCCCAGATTTACCACTGCAGTACATAGTCCTGCATCGTTGCTTACCTGAATTGACGCAGGCGCAGTTATGACTGGCTTTTCTGTATCAGTAACTGTAACGCTAAAGTTCGCCACTGAAATATTTCCATGTGCATCAGTAGCCGTATAAGTAACCGTTGTGGTTCCTACAGGGAACTGATAGCCTGATGGATGTGATGATGTCAACACTACACCAGGACAATTATCAGCAGCAGTTGGAACAGTCCAGTTAACAGAAGCTCCACAAATACCCGCATCATTTGTTACGGTGATATTCGATGGCATGCCGCTAATTACTGGCTTCTCTGTATCATTTACTGTTACCGTAAAACTTGCAGTGGTAACGTTACCAGCAGCATCTGTAGCTGTGTAAGTAACAGTTGATGTACCAACAGGGAACAACTGACCAGATACATGTGATGCAACAATCGTTACACCTGAGCAATTATCGGTAGCTGAAGCGGCGGTCCAACTTACATTGGCCCCACATACACCAGCATCGTTTGATACCGAAATATTTGCTGGCAATCCATTGATTACTGGCTTCTCTGTATCATTTACTGTTACCGTAAAGGTTCCGATCGATATATTCCCTGCAGCATCTGTTGCAGTATAAGTAACCGTTGTAGTTCCAATCGGGAACTGTTGTCCAGATACATGCGATGAAACCAGTGTTGCACCAGCACAATTATCTGTAACTGTTGCAGCGGTCCAACTTACATTAGCTCCACACACACCAGCATCATTTGACACCGAAATATTTGCAGGTAATCCATTGATTACTGGTTTTTCTGTATCATTCACTGTTACCGTAAATGAACCACTGATAGTATTTCCATGTGCATCAGTTGCTGTATAGATAACTGTTGTAGTTCCGATAGGGAACAAATCACCAGACTGATGAGAAGAAGTTAATACTACACCAGGACAATTATCTGTTGCAGTTGGTGCAGTCCAATTTACTTTGGCACCGCATACGCCTGCATCATTTGAGCTGATAATATTTGATGGCATGTTTGTGATAACAGGTTTTTCTGTATCAGTAATTACCACATCAAAGCTACAAGTAGAAGTATTACCTGATTCATCGGTAGCTACAAATGTATTTGTAGTTGTACCTACAGGGAACAATGATCCACTAGGCAAACCAGCAGTTTGAGTAACAGTAGCTGATGAACCCTGATAGCTGATGATAACTTGTCCATGTCCATCATTAACACCCGTAATGTTTACCTGATTGGTACCAAGGTTGTAAGAAGTACCACCACTTACAGGCTGTGTACCAGCGCCGCAAAGTGTATTATCTCCACCATTACCACCGGTGTATCCACCGCCGCCACCAGGGCCACCGCAGTTACCACCGCCACCGGCACCACCACCAAAACCTCCGGCTGTACCAGTATATCCACCGGCAGCTGAGCCACCAATGCCTGCAATACCACCGTTTAATGGAGACTTACCACCCATGTTCGGATTCGCACTCGTTCCACCACCGTTTGATAACCAACCGGCTCCACCGCCTCCACCATTATTAATACCACAATTGAAGTTGCCACCTAAACCACCATTACCTGAACCACCTAAGGTAGCCAGACCTGGCTTGGCTAGTTGCGTATTACAAGTACCTAATCCGGTACCACCACCTGCTGCAAGCATAAGGGCATTGCCAGAAGTGCTGTTCCAGATAAAGCTACCTCCACCTCCACCGGTATTTAATACGTTTGAATTATTGATTACATCTTCACCATGTCCTGCAACAAGTATCTGCAACACCTGACCTGGCACTACGGTAAAGTCGCCTTGAATTGACGCGCCTTTACCACCAACACCACCACCAGAGAATCCATTGATACTGTTTCCACCACGACCACCCAGGGCCTTGATATTTATTTTAGTAACACCAGCCGGAACTGTCCAGTTGATGATTGAACCTGTATAATTAAAAGTTAGACTACCAGATGGGCCCACACAATTATCTGACGCATTGATTGCATAGTTAACCACTGCTCCGCATTTATTCGGATCATTATTAACTGCAACATTTGGCTGACAAATAATTACCGGAGGAGTAACATCTTTAACCGTTACTGTTTGAACTGCTGTTGTAACATTACCACTTGCATCGGTAACGGTCCAGGTAACATTGGTAACACCTTTCTCAAACTGTACAGGTGCATTATTGGAAACTGTCCAACCAGTACAATTATCTGTAACTGTTGGTGTTCCTAAACTTACGTTACTTGCTGTACATACACCAGCATCTGTATTTACCGTAACATTTGCAGGGGCAGTTACAACCGGAGCCTGATTATCAAGTACAGTAATAGTAGTTGAACATGAGCTGCTTGCACCTTTGCTATCTGTTACAGTTAACACCACATTTGTTACGCCTTTTGCATAAGGTCCTGCAGGTAATACTGAATAGGTTAATGCATCTCCGTTCGGATCACTTGAACCATTATTAAAATCAATTGCAGATGCTACTGCCTGACAATTAGCGTTTGCTGAAACGGTCAAAGGCTTACATACAGCAACCGGAGGTTGGTTACAATATGAACCCGGATCGGTAACAGTTACTGTTGCTGTACAAGAGCTTTGGTTTCCTTGAGCATCTGTAACTGTTAATACCACATTGTAGCTATTTCCTACGTCAGCACAACTAAAGGTTGTTTGACCAGCAATAGAAAGACTTACTGCACTACAGTTATCAAAACTTCCATCATTAATAGATGCTGCAGTTATTGATGCAGTTCCGTTTGCATTGATGGGCAGGGTTATGCTCTTACATTTTGCAGTTGGTGGAACATTATCTGTAGAGCCTACTACCAATGGTGTAGATGTATTGGTACATCCGAATTGGTTGGTAACGGTTACAGAATAGGTGCCTGCCTGTGTAACAGTAATTGCCTGGGTTGTAGCCCCATTGCTCCACTGGTATACACTACCTGCACTTGCTGTAATTACCAGAGAGCCATTACATAGGGCCGCATTACCAGCAGGTGTAGTTGTTACAACCGGTACCGGACTAACTGTTACAGTTACCGGACTTGAAGTACCAGAACATCCACCTGAATTGGTTACGGTTACAGAATAATTTCCGGTTACTGTAGCTACATAGGTTTGTGCTGTTGCTCCATCAATATCTACCCCATCTTTCTGCCACTGGTAACTATCACCAAGGTTGGCATTCATGGTTACTGATTGTCCCTGACAAACGGTTGACTGACCAGCAATAATAACAGCAGCAGGTGCTACAGTTACCACAGCAGTACAAGTAGATACATTTCCTGCGCGATCTGTAACAGTTAATGTTACATTGTTTGCGCCGATATCTGCGCAGGTAAAGTTTGTTTTACTAAGGGCCAATGATTGAATACCGCAAGCATCACTTGAACCATTATCTACCATCTGCGGTGTAATGGTTACAGTGCCTGCAGGAGACAATGCCACTGTTATACTTTTACAAGAAGCAGTTGGCGCTGTATTATCTACAACAGTACTGTTGTTTCTGTGTACACGAAGTGTATTATAAGAAATACCACTTGTTGCGATATCCGGAACATAGTCACCATCAAGATCACCAATCAGGATACCACTTACTTCTGCCTGACCAGGATAATCAACCCGCGGAGCGAAAGATATATTGCCCTGTCCGGAACTGGTATTCTTGTATACTGAAAAAAGATTTTCACCACTTGATTTCGTTACAATATCTACATTACCATCACCATCTGCATCACCCACCCCTAAACGATAGTTTGAGCTTGGGCTTGAAACGTTAACTGTAGGAGCGAAAGAAATCGTTCCGGGAACAGAAGTGTTTCGGAAAACAGAAGTGGTACCTCCATTAAAGTTATTGGTTACAAAATCAATCTTATTGTCTTTATCGAAATCACCTAAGAAAAGACGATAGGGATAAGAAGAGTTAGTTGGGAAGGCAACAGCTGTTGCGAATGAAAAGGTAGTTGAACCTGGTGTTGTAGTATTACGCAATGCTGTTACAAGGTTATCGCCAGGACAACTGGTTCCAACATCTGGTCTGCCATCACCGTCAACATCTGCAATAGCAACACCTGTTAAATAATAGGAATTATTGAACATTTGTGCGCCGGCAAAACTAATGCTACCAGCAGCGGTAGATGTATTACGAAGTACACCAATTGTATTACCTGAGCCGTATACCAGATCCATCTTACCATCCCCATTAATATCACCAGCAGCAAGCTGGTAACTTCCATTGGCAGGAAGATCAATTGGCGTTGAAAAACTAAGGGTACCAGGAACACTTGTGTTTCTGTAAATACGCACGCCATTAATACCATTATCAACAACAGCTAAGTCAATCTTACCATCTCCGTCAAAGTCACCGGTTGATATACAACGGGTAGCACCCTGGAAAACAAGGTCAAATTTGGGGGCAAAATTAAAAGCGCCTGGACTGCTTTGGTTACGCATTACAGACACCCTGTTTGCGGTAAAACCACAAACAAGCAGATCTGGTTTACCATCCAAATCAATATCCTGAGAGATCATCTGGTATCCGCCACTTACGTTAGCTGAATAAGAAACCGTGTTATAAGTATTTGAATTAATGGTTGTACCACAAAAAATTCCATTAAAGGAAAGTGGTGAACTACCAATCAGACCGCATGCATTACGAACTGTAATAGGTCCGTAAGTAGCTCCGACTGGCACTTTTACTTCCAACACTCCAAAAGTAGCTGTTAGTACTTCTGCCTGTGTTGCACCAAAAAATACCTGGTTATTTGCAGGTATCGGATCAAAGTTAGATCCGTTAATGGTTACCACACTACCAATAAAACCCGTTACCGGGGAAAAACTATTGACAGTGGGCTTATTACATACCTGTGCCTGCAACAGTGATGTGCAGGACATAAGTATGACCATAAGTAATAGTAATATTCTTTTCATGAAAGGGGTTTTAGGATTTGAATTCAATAGCTATTTTAACCTGGGCAGGATCGTATCCTTCAGGCAAATCGATTTTTAAAGCATTTGTGCTGGCATCGCTATTACACTCTGCTTTATAAATAGAAGCCTTAACGGTACTGAATGATACCTCTTTGGTGAATTTCTGCTGTGTTGCAGGATTGGTAACTTCTATCACAAATTTGCTTACCTGATCAATAGCGCTTTCATTAAACACCATCAAATGAACCTGATTAACAGATGTGCATTTAATAACACGTGCGAAGACATCAATATGATTATTAGACTCACCAATCTTGTCCCAATTTTTGTAAACAGTTTCTTCTTTAGGGTTAGAAGTCATCGCATTAAGCGAAAAAGAAAAGAATAAAAGGGAGAATAGTACGGGCAATACAAAGCCGTAACGCTTTTGGAGCATTTTCATAGCAATTAGTTTAAAAGTTTGGTTTGGCCAGGTCACAAATCAACGCCCGCATTACGACCGTAGATTTATAGCTATGCCACGTAGTTTTACTACTACGCTAAGTGAATGTCTAAATAATACTTTATCCTAAACAACTCATTTGATGGCACAGGAGATAAAGTCGATAAAGATGGGTTTGTAGTAGATTAAAAAATATCATTACACATAATTAGGTAGGTTAATTTATAGCTTATGGCAATCATGTACCTTTTAAATAAAAAAATCTAAGGCATTAATATTTGTAGTAAGGCAACTATATAAATATCATGACTGATTTATATTATATAACAATACTGGCTTATGTCTTATGGAAGTTTTCTTGACCAATTTCCTTATGAGCGCACCAGATGTTAAACAAAATGCTTTTAATGCACTGAACGAATCATTAAAAATCTTTTATTCAACTACTGATGGCTACCTATATTTACATGAATTAAAATTCCATTTCCACCATAACATAAGATGTACACTGCCATTATAGCCGACGATAACCTGATTGAAAGAGACGCATTATACTTACACTTATCCAGGATTGATAATATAAAAATTGTAGCAGTCTGTTCAAATGGAGAAGAAACAGCCGCTCTTTTGAAAAAACAAGAAGTAGATATTGTATTCTCTGATATAGATATGCCACTTCTAAATGGTATAAACCTGTTAAAGGGCATAAAGAAACCTCCCGTTTTCGTATTCATATCTTCCTATCCGGAATATGCTGCTGAAAGTTATAACCTTGATGCAATAGATTATATCGTAAAGCCAGCAAGCTTTGAAAGGGTCCAAAAAGCAGTAAATAAAGCCATTGAGTATATCGAGATAAAAAATAATACCAAAAACTATAGTGAAAAAATAATGCCGGAAACTCAACTTCCAGAATTCGGGAGCCAGATTTCAACGGAGAATTTTTTCTTCATAAAAGAAAACAACAACTACAATAAACTGAATATTAATGAGATTACCCATATTGAAAGCATGGGCGATTTTTCGAAAATACACACCATCGGAAAAAAGAAGTTTGTGGTACTTGTAAGCTTGAAAAATATTGAAAAGCAACTATCCCCAAAAATATTCAGAAGAATTCATCGTCAGTTTATCATCAACATATTGCAGGTTGAAATGGTTAATCATACCGAAGTTCAATTGCTCGATAAAACGCTTATCCCAGTCAGTAGTTCATACAGACAAAACCTGATTGAATCAGTGATTGAAAGGAAATTATTAAAAAGATTCGGGGATTAATTTATATAACTGCCACTCAGGCTCATATTGGAAGGCGAACAGTAAAAACTGTCCCTTCCTGCACTTTACTACTTACCTGCATAGAGCCATTCATTAACGATACAAACGATTTGCAAAGCATTAAACCAAGTCCATTCCCCTTCTCCTGCCCCGTTCCCCGCGAACTCTTCACCGATTGACGACTGGTTTCATTGATCAACTCAACTTTGTTTTGATCCATGCCAATTCCGGTATCTTTGACAGTTAATAAAGCATATTCATCATTCACTTCAGACCCCAGTATAATTTCTCCATTTTTATGACTGAATTTCAAAGCATTACTGAGCAGATTCCTTATAACCGATGATAGCATCTCCTTGTCAGCCATCACCAAAATTTGATCCTGAATATTGTTATGTACAACTATTCCTTTTGCATCAGCAGTTTCAGCAAGTGTTTTTAAAACCTGATCAGCGAGGCCCTTCAATGCTACTTTTTCAATCGCAGGTTTAAACCCGTGCATTTGACTGATTGCCCATTTAAGCAAATTATCCATCAATCCTTGTGTATATCCCAAAGTTTGTTTTAGCTGACCAACATACAATTTCATTCTATCCTGAGAAATCGAATCCTGTTCTAATAAATGGGTAAATGAGACAAGAGAATTAATCGGCGTTCTCATATCATGACTGAGTGTACCCAGTACCTGATCTTTTACATGAACCAGTTCTTCCAATTCTTTCTTCTGCTCATTGATAATTGTATTTAGCTTTTTTGTTTTTCTATGACTCAGGTATATAGCTGCTGCAGTGCCAAGTAAAACCAGCACAGCAATCAGGAAAAATAAATTCAGATTCCGGTTATATTCTATCTGCAACTGTTGGTTCCTGATCTGTTTCTGAGCGATTTCCTTTTCAAAACGCGATCGATCTTGCTGCTGCTGAAATATAACAGACTGCTGCTTTGCTTCATTTGCTAATTTTGATTGCTCTTGTAAAAACAATAAGCGCTGCAGACTTTTTTCCTTTTCAGCCAGTGCGAGCTGATCTTTCTGTCTTTCCGCCAGTAATATCTGTTGCTTTAATTCCTCGTCTATCAACTGCTTGTTATACCGGTATTCTCTTTCCCGAATATCCATATCAAGCCTCAACTGTTGTCTGGTAAATTCTTTTTCCTTTTCCTCGCCATACAGACTATCCCGCACACTGATATGTTTTCTAAAAAACACCAGTGAGCTATCATATTTCGATTTCCTTTCGAACAAATAACTCATTTGTTCATATACAGACTTTAAGGTGCCAAGCGTTTTGTGTTTTTCTCCAACAGCAATTGCCATTTTAAAATAGCGCATTGCATTTTCATCATCCTGCCATTTTACATAATGCAATCCTGTTTTATATAAGTTTTCCGCAGTAACAATAAATTCTTCATGGGAAGTATCGATATCCAAAGCCCTTTTAAAAACGGCGGTTGCCTTTTCTGCATCACCCATTCGATCATACACATCTCCCATATCCGTTAAGATGGTGGATGCAAGCCCTGGATCATCTTCTTTAAAAGCAATGGGCAATGCCTTATTCAATCCTGCCAGCACCATATTGTATCTGGCTGTAGAGCTAATACCTAATCTGACAATCTCAGCATCTGTTGCGCGCATATAAGCACTTGCAATGGCTTGTTGCGCAACTGCTATCCCTCTTCCATTCGGATCTTCTTTTTCAAAAGCCGAAAGTGCTTGTTTCATGTAAGGCAATGATTTCTCGATCTGATTCAGATCCAGATAAATCAGTCCAATATTCATGATACAACTATTGATGCCATCCGAATTTTTGATTTGTTCAAAAAGGGTTAAGGATGCCTGGTGCTTTTCAAGCGATTTTACATAGTCTTTGACATCAAGGTACAAAGCCCCCATATTCAGTAAAATGCCAGCTTTGCCCCTGAGAAAATTATTCGCAACGCTTACATCGTATGCATTTTGATAGTAATCTAGTGCCTGCGCATAGCGTGAACGCCCATGGTGTAATCTTCCTGCCCTTTCATATACTTCATAAAGTGAGGCATTGAGTTTAAGTTTTCGGGCAAGGTTTGCGGCGCTATCTATATATTTTACGGCTAAATCAAACCGCTGCATATTTCCATATTGACGAAATATGTTTATATACTTGGTGATTTTTACTGAATCATAAGTAGTATGTAACCTGTTTACCTGCAACAAGCTATCCAGTCTTCGTTGTTGGGAAAATGCTGTAAAGCTGAGTAATAAACAAGCACAGCATAGCAACCACCTGTTTACCATCATAAATTAGCGATAAAATATCCTTGAAAGTAGTTGAAAGAAGTAGTGCATGTAATACATAAACAACAATAACCAGCAAGCAGGTGATGATTCATTTTTTTCTCAATAGTTTCTGTGGAAAGATAGCAGATTTATGCACTACCAATTGTAAAAAAAAGCAAGAAAGCATTTCTGTTTAACTTTTACCAGGTAGCGCGCGCGGTAGGACTACTATCCAGTTCCACAAATTGATTATTGAGATACTTATAATAGGCTGTAATTGCGATCATGGCAGCATTGTCGGTACAATATTCAAATGCTGGTATATATGTTTTCCAGCCAAGCTTTGATCCGGTTTCCATTAATGCATTTCTCAAACCAC
Source organism: uncultured Sediminibacterium sp. (assembly GCA_964611995.1). GTDB lineage: Bacteria > Bacteroidota > Bacteroidia > Chitinophagales > Chitinophagaceae > Sediminibacterium. The sequence goes on from CAZTCS010000056.1 coordinate 17,218, forward strand.
TGTTTGCGCTTACTCCCCCTGCTATACAAATATTTTTTATTCCTGTTTGCTGAACGGCTTTCTTTAATTTTTTAATCAGGATATTAACGATGGTAAATTGTACAGAAGCACAAAGATCATGCAGGTTTTGTTCGATAAACCCTGGCTCCTGTTTTTGAAGGAAATACAATACAGAGGTTTTCAATCCACTGAAACTAAAATTTAATTCCGGCACCTGGGGTTCGGCAAAACTGAAAGCTTTGGGGTTGCCATCTTTTGCATAGCGATCTACCAATGGTCCGCCGGGATAGGGTAACCCTAATAATTTCGCAGTTTTATCAAATGCTTCTCCTGCTGCGTCATCAATTGTTTCGCCTATTACTTCGAGATTAAGTGGTGAATGTGCAAGTACAATTTGTGTATGTCCCCCACTTACTGTCAGACATAAAAATGGAAATGAAGGAGGATTTTCACCAATCAGATTAGCCAGTACATGTGCCTGCATGTGATGCACTCCTATCAAAGGTTTATTAAGCGATAAAGCAAGGGATTTTGCGAATTGTGCACCAACCAACAAACTACCTATCAAACCAGGGGCTTGTGTGTAAGCAATTGCATCAATGGTATTAAGCTCAGTTCTTGCAATATTCGCTGCAGCAATTGCCCGGTCAACTACCGGAACAATGTTTTGCATGTGGGCGCGACTGGCCAGTTCAGGTACTACCCCACCATATTGCTCATGAATGGTTTGATTTGCGATAAAATTGGATAATATTCTCCCATCCACACAAATTGATGCGGAAGTTTCATCGCAAGATGATTCAATGGCTAATATGGTAACTGGTTTGCTGATAAAAGACCGGGCTTGATTAAAGCGTGCAAAATTAACAGAATGAAGGATGCAAAACGATTATTTGGTGCGAATAGCCACTACCGGATCCATTTTGGCCGCTATGGAGGCAGGAATGATCCCTGAAATAATACCCAGCCCAATACAAATACTAAGTGCAAGGATTATAATATTAGGAGCAATATAAATCGGGAATGGAAGTACCGCACTTAATACCAATGCCATCAACCATACCAGCGCCAGACCAATTAACCCACCAATAATGCAGAGAAATGCACTTTCCAGGAGAAATTCGGTAAGAATGGTTCTTCTTTTTGCACCGATGGCTTTTTTCAAGCCTATCTGACTGGTTCTTTCACGAACCGTAACAAACATAATATTAGCCACCCCAAATGCACCCACAATAAGACTTAAGCCAGCAATGGCCCAGCCTCCTGCACTTACCTGACCAAAAAATCCGCCAACCTGCTCACTAAACTGAGCCACATCGTTACAGGAAAAATTGTTTTCTTCTGCCGGACTCAACCTGCGCAGTTGACGCATTACACCGGTAAGCTCGTCTGCAAGGGCTGCTGAAGGCACTTCTTTTTTGCCCTGAACCATGATAAAAGGACTGCTATAATCAGGATTATAGACACTGGCAAAATAGCGATAGGTAACAATGAGAGACTGGTCATAGTCAAACCCACCAACAAAGCTTTGTCCCTGCTTTTTGATCACCCCAATGATATTTACCCTTTTTCCATTGTACGAAACCTGCTTGCCTACTGCTTTTTGAGGGTTTCCAAATAGCTGTTCAGCAATTACATAGCCGATAACAGCAGAAGTTGTTCCCCGGTTAAATTCGGCTTCATTCAGGTAGCGGCCGAAATCAATATCAATGGTTTGAATGGCAGTAAATTCCTCTGTAATACCATATAGGTTTACATTACTGAGGATATTGTCTTTATAGCTGAGGTTGACATTATTAGAAACAAAAAAGCAAAGATTACTTGCCAATTGACTTTTAGCCTTGATAAACCGCATCTCCTCTACTTTCATATTGGGACGCTTCATGTATTTCCACCAGGGATAGTCGGGCCCGCCGCCGCTGTAATCCCATTTGTCAATATAGATGGTATTGTTACCAAAGGCTTTGATATCATTCTGTACTTTTCTTTCCAGACTGTCAACCGTAGCCAACACCCCTATGATGCAGAAAATACCAATGGTAATGCCAAATAGCGACAGGAAAGTCCGTAGTTTATTAACCCGAAGCTCCTGCAAAGCCATCCGGAAACTGTTCCATAATATATTGAGCAGTTTGAACATATATCAAATGTAAGAGGAGATTGTGGATGGAGAAAGTAAATTTTATGGGAGGTATCCTTCCTTCGTCAGGATGACTGTCCTTCCTTCGTCAGGATGACCGTCCTTCCTTCGTAGGATGACCGAGAGTCCGGGAGTCCGGAAGTCCAAAAGTCCGGAGGGAATAGGTTCTAGTAGAGAATCTATTTTTATTTCTAACAATTCATTGCTGCAAACGTGCTTCATTCGTAACTCCCATCTACCGGACTACCGGACTCCCGGTCATCCTGACGAAGGAAGGACGGACTCTCGGTCATCCTGACGAAGGAAGGACGGACTACCTCCCTGAACCTTCTTGCATAAAAACTGTTTATCAACATAAATGAATAAAAGTTTTTTCTTTTTCCGAAAATGCTATTGCGTTCTGCGCTATTTTTGCAGCGATTTCTTTAACCATAAACTTGCAATATGACCTGGAAACAAGTATTTACCTCATCTGTTGGAAAGAAGCTGGTGATGGGTTTTACTGGTATTTTCCTGATTCTCTTTCTCATTGTACATGCCGGTCTGAATGCCTGTATCTGGGCAAATGATGGTGGTGAAATGTTTTTACATGCTGCCCATTTTATGGGTGCCAACTGGGTTCCCCGCATTCTTGAAATTGGTTTATTCGCCGGATTTATCCTTCATATTGTACAGGGTTATCTGCTAACCGTTGAAAACCGTAAGAAAAGATCTGTTGGTTATGCAGTGTCATACAGTGATGGCAGCAAATGGTATAGTCGCAGTATGGGTTTACTGGGAACATTAATCCTGCTTTTCCTGATCATGCACATGTCTCATTTCTGGTTTCCTAACCGCTCAAATCAGGGTTTCTTATTGGGTGAAGAAATTAACCTGTATGAGAAAATGCAAACTGAATTCAGTGTTTTGTGGGTTGTAATATTATATGTAATAGGATGTATTTCACTTGCCTATCACCTTGCACATGGATTCCAGAGTGCATTTAAAACACTGGGTGTACATAATAAGAAGTATAATAAAATGCTGGCAGCCATTGGATATGGTTTCTCAATCATAGTGCCACTTGTGTTCGCAATGATGCCTATCAGCTTTTATTTTCAATGGGTGTAAGTAAAGTCAAAAACCAAAAATCAAAAGCCAAAAGTCAAAAACCAAAAATCAAAAGCAATAAAATTAAATCGGTGATCCTTACAAACCAGTTTTACTACTTTTTTTGAATTTTGAATTTTGATTTTTGAATTAAAATTGTCTCGTATGCTGAACGCAAAAATACCTGCCGGACCATTAGATCAGAAATGGACAGATTACAAGGGACATTGTAAATTGGTGAATCCGGCCAATAAACGCAAGTTGGAAGTGATCATTGTCGGTACCGGATTAGCCGGTGCTTCCGCAGCTGCCTCATTAGGTGAACTGGGATATAAAGTGAAAGCTTTCTGCTTCCAGGATTCACCCCGTCGTGCGCACTCTATCGCGGCGCAAGGTGGTATTAATGCTGCCAAAAACTATCAGAATGATGGTGACAGTATTTTTCGTCTTTTCTATGATACCATAAAAGGGGGCGACTACCGTGCGCGTGAAGCCAATGTGCACAGGCTGGCAGAAGTTAGTGCCAACATCATTGACCAGTGTGTGGCCCAGGGTGTACCATTTGCCCGTGAATATGGCGGACTACTGAGCAACCGTTCTTTTGGTGGAACTCAGGTTCAAAGAACTTTTTATGCTGCTGGTCAAACCGGACAGCAATTATTGATAGGTGCCTACCAGGCTTTAGAGCGTCAGGTAGCACTGGGTAATGTAAAAATGTACAGTCGCCACGAAATGCTGGAGATTGTAAAAATTGATGGCAAAGCACGCGGTATCATTGCCCGTGACCTTGTTAGCGGTGAACTGGAACGACATTTCGGTCATGCTGTGCTGTTATGTTCAGGTGGATATGGCAACGTATTTTATCTTTCTACCAATGCAATGGGTAGTAACGTTACTGCAGCATGGAAAGCACATAAACAAGGTGCTTTATTCGGCAACCCATGTTTCACACAGATACACCCAACCTGTATCCCGGTTAGTGGTGATCATCAATCTAAGCTTACGCTGATGTCTGAATCATTACGTAATGATGGTCGTATCTGGGTTCCTAAAAAACAAAACGACACACGTAAAGCAACCGATATACCGGAAGAAGAGAGAGATTATTACCTGGAGAGAAGATATCCTGCATTTGGTAACCTGGTACCCCGCGACGTAGCATCACGTGCAGCTAAAGAAAGATGTGATGCCGGATATGGTGTAGGTTCATCAAAGCAAGCCGTTTACCTTGATTATGCATCTGCTATTGAAAGATATGGTCGTACAGAAGCAAACAAGCAAGGACGCAATGATGCAAGTCTGGAAGAGATCATTTCAATGGGTAAGGAAGTAGTTAAGGAGAAATATGGTAACCTGTTTGATATGTATGAGAAAATCACAGGTGAAAACCCTTACGAAGTGCCCATGCGCATCTACCCTGCTGTACACTATACCATGGGTGGCTTATGGGTGGATTATGAATTACAAACAACAGTACCCGGATTATATGCATTAGGTGAAGCTAATTTCAGCGACCACGGTGCCAACAGATTAGGTGCATCAGCATTGATGCAGGGTCTGGCAGATGGATACTTTGTGATTCCTTACACCATCGGTAACTACCTCGCAGATGAAATTTATAGTAAGGCGATTGCTACCGATCACCCAGCATTTGCAGAAGCAGAAAAAAATGTAAGTGATCGCATCAATCAACTGATGAATATCAAGGGTAAGCAGTCTGTAGAAAGCTTCCACAAACGCCTGGGTAAAATCATGTGGGATAAATGTGGTATGGCGAGAAATGAGGAAGGATTAAAACAAGCAATTACAGAAATACAGGCATTGAAAAAAGAATTCTGGAGTGATGTGCGTATTCCTGGTGAAATAAACGCCATGAACCCTGAACTTGATAAAGCTAACCGTGTTGCGGACTTTATTGAACTGGGTGAACTGATGTGTCTCGACGCACTCAACCGCAAGGAAAGCTGCGGCGGACATTTCCGTGAAGAATCACAAACCGAAGAAGGAGAAGCACTGCGTGATGATGCTAACTTTATGTACGTAGCCGCCTGGGAACACAAAGGTGACCACCAATGGGAACTGCATAGAGAAACACTTAATTACGACGTGATTAAACCAAGCCAGCGGAACTATAAATAAATAGTAATTTGGAAATTTGAAAATTTGAAAATTTCAAATGCCATAATTCAACTTATAACATCTAAGCTGTTGCGGAGAGAAAATTTATAAATGAGGTAAATTGTACCCCTTGTTTATAAAATTTTTTTAATGAGGAATGATAAAAAAAATGTGATTGTAGAGAAGACAATTTGTTTTTCTCTGAAGATCATAGCATATAATGAAGTTCTTGAACAAAATAGAAAATTTGTAATAGCAAAACAGGTTCTGCGATCGGGCACTTCCATTGGCGCTAATGTTTTTGAAGCCCAGAATGCCGAAAGCAGAGCGGACTTTATACACAAAATGAAAATTGCGGCTAAAGAAGCTAGTGAAACGCTTTATTGGCTAACATTATGTGAACAGAGTCCGGCTTATTACTACGATGCAAGTTTGAAAGAATCATTAGATGAAATCATCAGAATACTTTCAAAAATAATTGCAACATCGAAGTCATACTAAATGTTTTAATTTTCAAATTTTCAAATTTTCAAATTTTCAAATTATTACCATGGAACATTACGTTATGAATTTGAATCTCAAAGTTTGGAGGCAGAAAAACAGTGCTAGTAAGGGAGAATTCAAAATGTATCGGGTTGAAAATATTTCTTCGGAGATGAGTTTTCTGGAGATGTTCGACGTATTGAACGAACAACTGATCCGTGATGGCGAAGATCCGGTTACGTTCGACCACGATTGCCGTGAAGGTATTTGTGGTGCATGTTCTATGTATATCAATGGTAAACCCCATGGCCCATGGCAGGCAAATACAACCTGTCAGCTACACATGCGCGCATTCAAAGACGGTGATACGGTAGTTGTGGAGCCTTGGAGAGCAAATGCTTTCCCTGTTATTAAAGACCTGATGGTAGACCGCTCTGCTTTCGATCGTATTATACAGGCCGGTGGTTATATCAGTGTAAATACCGGTAATGCGGTTGATGGTAATGCCTTACCTATCGAAAAAGACAAAGCTGACGCATCTTTTGCAGCAGCTATGTGTATCGGTTGCGGTGCATGTGTTGCAGCATGTAAGAACAGTTCTGCTATGCTATTCCTTAGTGCCAAAGTATCACACCTGGCATTATTACCACAAGGCGCCCCTGAACGCAAATCGCGCGTAATGAATATGGTTGCTCAAATGGATAAAGAAGGTTTTGGCGCTTGTACCAATACGGGAGCATGTGAAGCAACCTGTCCTAAAGAAATTTCTATCAGTAATATAGCCAGACTGAATCAGGAGTACCTGATGGCGGGGTTGATAGCTGAATAAGCTTCAAGCC
>CAZTCS010000057.1:0-23881 GCA_964611995.1 uncultured Sediminibacterium sp.
TCATCAAACAGACCCAATTTCACACCTCTTAACAGGTGCTTCAGGTACAACACTCCCTTGAAAGAGAGGATTCGGCGGACTGTATCGGTAGGTTGTGCACCTTTGTTCAACCATTCCAGGGCTTTTTGACGGTCTAACTGGATAGTTGCGGGAACAGTCAGCGGATTGTAAGTTCCGATCTTTTGGATGAACTTACCATCCCTTGGAGCACGGCCATCGGCCACTACGATGAAGTAAAATGGGCGCTTTTTGCTACCGTGTCTCTGTAATCTCATTTTTACTGCCATGTTAAATAGAAATTTATAGGCGTTAATAAATAGGGTGAATCAGGCGGCAAAAATAGGTGTTTAGACCTATATTTCCAAAGCTATTCCATACTGAAAAGTTAATATACTGTTACCTAATCAGTACCGTTGTTCCTTTGAAGACCTTTTGTTGCATATTTGGACCTATATAGGAAAATGTCCATACATAAGTACCCTGAGGCATATCTATTCCTTTAAAACGCCCATTCCAACCTTTCCCGTTTTCTTTTGTTTCAAAAATCACCTGCCCAGCTCTGTTGAACACCCTGAAAATGAAATTGTTAATAGCTGAGCCTGCCGTTGGTCGCAGTACATCATTTTTACCATCCCCATTTGGGGTAAACCCGGTGGGCACATAAACCGTATCGCAAACTACTCCTGGTAACTGCTGCTGGGTAATGGTAATGGAAACGGCATCTACCGGACAATTATTTCCGTTCCTTATTTCTGCAGTATAAGTACCTGGTGGTATGTCTTTAGCCTCTTGTCCAGCCCGGTAATTTTGGTTATTAATGCTGTAGAAATAAGGTGCTTCTGGTCCATTAGCTATCAGGGTAAGTTTTCCCCCGGCTTGCCAACAATCTGCAGGGGTGGCATTCCATTGAACCGATACAGGCAGGGGTACATAAGTAGGAACCGTTGCACTACCTGTGAAAATACAACCTTGTGCATCTTTTATAGAAATAGGATAATTACCGGATGCCAGATTAGAAAAATAATTATTACTGGTATAAGCTGATTGGTTTAAACTGTAGGTATAAGGACTTACCGTACCCGTAAGGTTTATCTGTAATGAACCATTCGATTTGTTGCCACAATCAGGTGCATTTGCTGAATAAGAAACAACAGGTGCCGGGGTAGTTAAACTGGGAATTGTAACTATGGTATCATAAATGCAATTGGCAGTTAATATTTGTATTTGATGATTGCCAGCAGGCAAATTTGAAAACTGATAGTTTGTTTGAACCTGACCTCCATTAATCCTTGCTCCCTGTATGGTTACCCCTGAAACAAAATTAAGCTTAATAGATCCGTCTGCATTTGTGCAATTAGCACTGGTTATATCCATTGAAGTGATTGGAATGGGGGGTTGAAAACTTCCGATGGTAAAACTGGTATCCAGTTCACAACCATTTGTTTCAATAACTTTTAATGATTTAATACCAGCAGAAAGATTATTAAAAATATTTCCTGCTACATAAGAAGCATTCTCCAGAGAGAAACGAAATCCGGTATGATTACTTATGCCATTAATGACTACTCCACCTTTAATTGTACCACAAGTATCTGGTGTTGTAAGCATATCAACTCTCAGGCGATCAATAAATGGAACTGTAGCAAATGTGTCTTTGGTACAACCATCCGAACTGGTTATTTTGATAGGATATGTTCCTGCCGTGAGGTTGGCAAACAAACCTGATGGCACTGCTGCATTATTGTTGATAGAAAAAAGAAGATTAGCAGATGCCGTTGCACTGGTGGCAGCTACACCAACTTCACCTAAACCGGAACCATCGCATTGAGGTTTTACACTTATGGTATTGATATTAATTCCCTTTACTTCACCTGTTTCTGTATAGGAAGCGGCATCCAATACACGGAAATTAACTGAGCAAAATATACCTACTACCCGTTTATTTACCAGATCAAGTTCTACTATATCACTACCCTGACTAACCAGGCTTACTGAGATTCCAAAAATCTTGTTTTCGTTACAGTTGGAAGAAACACTCGTAATGCCGTAAAACTCATATCCTGGTGTTTCCATAAATACTTTGCTGTCGGGCGGTGAAGCAATGTTTATTTCAACCAAACTGTAATTGCTCACTGTTGCATTAGGCATAGCAGCCATCAATAATTTATCCCCATAAAACAAAAGATCGCCGGCTGGGGTGAAAGGAAGTGCTCCTAAGATTTCCGGCTGTGTCCATCCATTTGGAAGACGATATAAAGTTTGTCCTGATACCCAGTATAATGTGCCATTTTTATCGACGGTAAGTGAATTACCCGATACAAAAGTTGAAATCTGACGACAAAGTGCAGGATTTAAAAGATCTGTTTCGAACAGGTCGTTAAGGGGTGTATTGAAGTAAACTTTGTTTTTGAATTGAGCAACTGAAAAACCCGATATACTGACATTACAAATATTAGTGATCTCTTTAGTGGTGCATACTCCATTTACAATATCAAAATCATAGAATTTACCACCTGCCGCCAAAAGAATTGCTTTCTGTCCAATAACCTGATGGCAGAATAAACAAAAGCTTATTGATAATATACAAACCAGTACCCGCATAAACGCTTATGAACTGGTATGACACCAGTAAGATCAAAACTGTTGTACCATACAAACAAATTTATCTACGCATTCCCGGAAGTCTGCCCCCCATCGGCATATTGTTCATCATCTTCATCATCTGTTTCATCTGCTCGAACTGTTTCATGAATGCATTCAGCTCTGCAATATCTTTTCCACTTCCTTTGGCTATTCTTTGTTTGCGGCTAGGTGTGAGACTATCAGGATTGGCTCTTTCATGGGGGGTCATAGAACTGATCATGGCCTCAATGCCTTTAAAAGCATCATCATTGATATCTACATCCTTAATAGCTTTTCCTACTCCAGGTATCATGCCCATCAGGTCTTTCAGGTTCCCCATTTTTTTTATCTGCTGTAACTGGTCAAGGAAATCCTGGAAATCAAATTGATTTTTGCGGATTTTTTTCTCCAGTTTTTTTGCCTGCACTTCATCATACTGGGCCTGTGCTTTTTCCACAAGCGTGGTAATATCACCCATGCCCAGGATTCGCTGTGCCATCCTTTCCGGATAAAATATATCCAGCGTATCCAATTTTTCACCGCTACTTACAAACTTGATCGGTTTATTAACGGTGTATTTAATTGATAGTGCAGCACCACCACGTGTATCACCATCTAATTTGGTAAGCACTACTCCGGAAAAATCAAGTCGGTCGTTAAAGGCTTTTGCGGTATTCACTGCATCTTGTCCGGTCATGGAATCCACCACAAACAAAATCTCCGTTGGATTAACCGCTGCTTTAATATCAGCAACTTCCTTCATCATCGCCTCATCTACTGCAAGACGACCGGCAGTATCGATGATGACTACATTTTTATTTTTTGCTTTTGCTTCTTTGATAGCATTTAAAGCAATGGCAACTGCATCTTTATTTTCACGCTCACTATAAATATCTACTCCAACCTGCTCTGCAAGAACCGTTAACTGATCAATAGCAGCAGGCCTGTAAATATCTGCTGCAACCAGTAAGGGAGATTTCCCTTTTTTTGTTTTGAGGTAGTTGGCAAGTTTTCCGGTAAAAGTGGTTTTACCACTACCTTGTAAACCTGCAATAAGAATTACTGCGGGGTTTCCGGTAATATTAAAAGGGGCTTCAGAACCACCCATTAGTTCTGTTAGTTCATCCTGTACAATTTTAACCATCAACTGGCCAGGACTAATCGCATTGATTACTTTTTCACCAACGGCTTTGTCTTTTACCTTATCTGTAAACTCCTTGGCTATTTTGAAATTCACGTCGGCATCAATCAATGCACGGCGAATATCTTTTACCGTATTGGCAATATTCAGGTCGTTAATGCGCGACTCACCTTTGAGGTTCTTAAAGGCTGATTCTAATCTTTCAGAGAGATTTTGGAACATAATTCACTATTTCGGGCTTTCACCAATAAAAAAGTGAACCAATATCAGGTTCACTTAAGCTGCGCAAATATAGTACGGATTTTTTACCCGAGATACACTTTCAAATGTTTGCACCTGCTGGTACTGCGGAGTTTGGTAATGGCTTTGTCTTTTATCTGCCGTACCCTTTCACGGGTAAGGTTAAATCTTTCACCAATATCTTCCAGACTGAGCGGGTTATCTACCCCGATCCCGAAGAAATAGCAGAGTACGTCTTTCTGCCTTTCCGTTAAGGTTTTCAGGCTTCTTTCGATCTCGAGCCTTAGTGATTCATAGTGTACCAGGTTTTCGTCGGTACGCTCAGCATTAGGGTTTTCCATTACATCCATTAAGGTACCATCTTCCCCGTCTGATAAGGGGGTATCCATGCTAACATGACGAAATCCGACACTCATGGTAGCCGTAACTTCTTCAATACTCAGTTCTAATAAATCGGCCAATTCCTGGGCTGTTGGTTCCCGCTCAAATTCCTGTTCAAGTAATTGATAGGCTTTACTGATGCGATTGGTTAATCCAACTTTATTCAGTGGTAATCGCACTATCCGGCTCTGTTCGGCCAGTGCCTGTAGAATACTTTGTCTGATCCACCAAACGGCATAGGAGATAAATTTGAAACCCCTTGTTTCATCAAAACGTAAAGCTGCTTTTATTAATCCCAGGTTTCCTTCGTTAATAAGATCAGGCAAGGTTAATCCCTGATTCTGGTACTGTTTGGCAACAGATACCACAAAACGCAGGTTCGACTTTACAAGTCTGTCCAGGGCCCGTTGGTCGCCCTGTCGGATGCGCATAGCTAATTGCACTTCTTCTTCCGGATTGATAAGGTCTACTTTTCCGATTTCCTGCAGGTATTTCTCCAGGCTCTGTGATTCACGATTCGTAATCGACTTCGTGATTTTGAGTTGACGCATACTCATGTAGAAGCAGTTTTGGTTGTATGTTAGGGTTGTTAGATAAAACCGGGTAATAGAATTATTCTCTCCTGTGCGCGCGTCTTCCTGTCTTTACAGCAATTTAAGCATTTTTCCAATTCCATCAAAAAAAACATTCCATACAACATATTGATAATCAGTATGTTATATTAACAAGATTCAGATATCCACAAATCTGTGGAATAAAACAGATCAGTTCATTAAAAAAACATTTGGAGGGTATGGATTATTTAATATTATTGCAGCCTTCGATTGACGGTAGTTAAAGAGATTGTAATGAGCAAAAAGCAGTTATTTACCTTAGAGTTTCCCGTAAGATGTTCTCCAACCATCCTTTTTGAGTTTTTGGCGACACCTGCCGGTTTGCAGGAATGGTTTGCCGATAAAGTTGATGAGTGGGAAGGCGTTTATAGTTTTTCCTGGAGTGGCGGTACACCCGATAAAGCTTCTATTCTTGATCAGGAACAGGATAAGTTTATACGTTTTCACTGGCTTCACACGGAAAAGAATGAATACTTTGAATTTCGGATTGAAAAAACCGAAATTTCTAATCAAACCATTCTGATTATTAAAGATTTCGCTGAAAAAAATGAAATCAAAGACCAGAGCCAGTTATGGGAATATCAGGTGAAAGAATTATTTCACCGCCTGGGAGCCTGATGATTCAGGATGGCTATTAACGCCGAATAGTTATCTTCCATCAACACAGATATTTGATCCCACTGTTCCAGTGGGATTTTTTTTACCAGTTTAAGATAACTCCGCTCTTCCTGCCAATAACTTTGGTTTACCGCTGTTGTAGGCATATAATGTCCACTATGTAAATCGTGTTGCCAGGGATCATCTCCTGTTGAAATATACCAATCCGGTTCATGCATCCGATCATTCACAAATACAGCGAGTTCCTGCTGGTATTCCAACAAAAATCTACCACTTAGTTGCAAGGTGATACTCCAATATTGCCCCCACCAGAAGAAACAACGGATAGCACAGGTATCAGTTTTATTGAACAATCGGGGGTAGTCTAACATCACCCAGGGAAGCTGCTGGTATTGCTCCCCCTTTGAAATCTTTGGGTTTGTTATAAACAATTCGGAATCGGAAAATCCCGCCTTTTCTACCTGCACCCGAAACCTATTACAAAGCTGCCCAAAAAAGGCTTCCATCTGCTCCAATACCGCATTCTTTGTTAAAATGAAGCGGTCATTCATCATCAATTCCCTTTGCTCTTCCGAAAGTGTTAAATTTGCGGGTAACATTTAGTAAAGATAGTGAGATCGCAGATCGCAGATCGAAGATGTCAGATGTCAGATGTCAGATGTCAGATGTCGGATTTCTGATGTGAGTAGTGAATGGTGAATAGGGAATAGTGAATAGAAGTCTATACTCACTACTGACTACTCACTACTCACTATTGACAATTCACAATTGACAATTCACGACCTGCATCACCACAAAACCACCCATGCTCAAGAAACTAGATATTCTCATCATACGCTCCTTTGTTGGCCCTTTTTTGGCGGCATTCGCAATTTCATTATTCGTATTAACCATGCAATTTTTTTGGTTATACATAGATGATCTGGTGGGTAAGGGACTTGATTTCTTTACTGTTATGAAACTGGTTGGATTGGTGATGCTTTTTTGGGTACCAATGGCATTACCACTGGCACTTTTATTTTCTTCCATCATGACTTTCGGAAACCTTGGTGAGAGTTTTGAATTGGTAGCTATCAAAGCATCGGGTATCCCTTTGTTACGGTTTATGCGTCCACTATTTGTGATAACGATTTTTTTAAGTGGACTTGCTTTCCTGTTTTCAAACAATATCATTCCGGTTACACAGTTAAAACTAGCTGCATTAAAATATGATATCATCGTCTCAAAACCTGCCATCGATATTAAGGAAGGTGTGTTTTATGATAAACTCGATGGATATGTAATAAAACTGGGTAAGAAAGAAAAAAACGACAGCATCATTCATGATATCGTTTTATTCGAAAAAAGTTATGGCTTACAAGATCATATGTTGATGGCCAAATCAGGTATTATGCGCATTACCCCAGACAAAAAATTCCTGGAATTTATTTTAAAAGATGGTTGGCGATTTGAAGAAAGAGGGCCCAGGGGAACCACTAATACAGAATTCATCAGACTTGGGTTTAAAGAATATAAAAAAGTATTCGACCTGAAAAGTTTCCAAATGAACAAATCCGGAGACAGCGCTTTTTATGATCCGAAAATGTTAAGTCTGCGACAATTGAATTCAGCAATTGATTCATTGGAACATATTGACACATTCTATACCAGAAAAGCACGCACCGAAATCACCCCATACATTCGATTCGCGCGATACGCAAATGATACAGGATGGATAAAAAAAGGAAAAGACACCATTAAGACTGCCAAAACATTTGATGCACTTATCCCAGATTCTATCAGAGAAAGTGTTATTGAAAGTACGCTTGGACAAATAACCAGTATAAAAGGTAATGCAGGCTTTATGGCTTCTGATTATGAAGAGAAATATAAATCGTTGATATCACACGAAATCGAATGGCATCGAAAGTTTACACTTTCCGTAGCCTGTTTGGTTTTATTCCTCATTGGAGCACCATTGGGGTCCATTATTCGAAAAGGAGGTCTAGGCACACCTTTGGTATTTGCCATTATCTTTTTCGTACTGTTTCACCTCTTCAACACTTTCGGTGAAAAATTTGTGCGATCCGGGCAGGCTAGTCCGACAGAAGGCATGTGGCTTTCTACCTTGGTACTAATTCCTATTGGTATATTCCTGATTATAAAAGCCATGAGCGATTCACAATTATTTAACCAGGAGTTTTATTACAGAACTTTTACACGATTACGTAAGATTTGGAATACTTTTAGGGTGGGGAAGAGAGGCCGGAGACCATAGTCCATAGACCATGGACCATTGACTATGGACTATGGACCAGGGCCCACGGCCTACCGTATTCATTAACTACTAAATGCAATTGTATGAATCACCAATCATCACGACGTCATTTCATTAAGACTTCAGGAAAAGCCGGACTGGCAATAGGTTTGGCTTCAGCAATACCGGGTGTATTACAGGCTAATACTTCTGCTGCGAATGAGTTTCAACAACAGGCCCTGCCTTATGCATATAATGCATTGGAACCATGGATAGATGCATTAACCATGGAAATCCATTATAGTAAACATGCGGCAGGTTATGCAAAAAGTTTGGGAGAAGCCTGTTCCGCTGAAGGTGTAAATACTTCTTCTAAAACCTTAGAATCTGTGCTGAGAAATATTTCCAAATATTCCACTAAAATGAGGAATAATGCAGGTGGCCATTTCAACCATGAAATGTTCTGGCAAACAATGAAGCCAGGTGGATCTGCTACTCCATCAGGACAATTAGGGAATGCCATCATTCAATCTTTCGGATCCTTTGACACTTTTAAAACCCAGTTTGCAGACGCTGCAAAAACACGTTTTGGAAGTGGCTGGGCCTGGTTAATAGTAAACAGCGACAATGCACTTGCCATTGTTTCAACACCCAACCAGGATAATCCACTGATGGATATAAATGATACCTGGGGTAAACCATTACTCGGACTCGATGTTTGGGAACATGCTTACTACCTCAAATACCAGAACAAAAGACCCGATTATATCAATAGCTGGTGGAATGTAGTAAACTGGGATGTAGTAGCAGCGAGGATGAACAAATAGTATTGAAGTCAAATAATATTTAAATAAGCATAAGCATGAAAGTTACAACAACATGGGTAGAAACATTGGCATTTGATGTTACCGCAGATACCGGACAAACCGTTCGCATTGACACAACAGTTGAAAATGGCGGTTCTGCCACAGGTATGAATCCCAAAAAAATGTTGTTAGGTTCATTATCTGGTTGCAGTGGAATTGATGTAGTAGATATTCTGCATAAAATGAAAGTTCCTTTCACCAAACTGGAAATTGAAGCATCGGCAGGACAAACAGATGATCATCCAAAAGTTTTCAAATTTATCAATATGGTTTATCGCTGCGATGTTTCAGCAGATAACCTCGACAAGTTAAACCGTGCCGTAAGTTTATCACATGAAAAATATTGCGGGGTATCCGCGATGCTGGGCAAACACTGTCCTATTAATTATACCACTGAATTAATCTGATCATCTTCCGATAAAATAAAAATAGGCTGCCGTAATTGGCAGCCTATTTTTATTAGGGTAATATTGAATCATTAATGTTTACCACAGGAACATGTTTCTGTTTCCGTAGTAGCTTCAGTATTCCAGGGGAAACTAAAGATTGCTGCATTCTTTGATTGTTCCCAATAGAATTTAGTTCTTGGTTTGCTTACATTTCCGATTTCATTCATTGAATCTGCATCATACAATCGACCATTGATCATGGTGTATTTTACAGACTCGGTATTCCGGATATTCTCCAGTGGATTTTTATCCAATACTATCATGTCAGCTAGTTTACCTGCTTCAAGAGAACCAATCCACTGGTTGAGGCCTAGGCTCTGTGCCGGATTAATAGTAGCTGTTTTTAATGCCTGCAAGTTACTCATACCACCTTGTTGCATCATCCATATTTCCCAATGCACACCCATACCTTGTATTTGACCATGCGCACCCATATTAACAGGAACACCATTATCATTCAATTTTTTTGCACTCTCAGCAGTTAAAATATGTCCATTTTTATATTCTTCTTCCGGTAACATAGTCCTGTGTCGGCTGCGGGTATCAATTACTGTTCGCGGAGTAAAACGCAATAACCTTTCTTTCTCCCAAACATTCGTATGCTGGTACCAGTAGTATTCACCACTTACACCTGCATAGTTTACAATCAATGTGGGTGTATAAGCTGTTTTAGATGCTTTCCAAAGATTGATTACATCACTATACAATGGTGCAACTGGAATATTGTGTTCAATAGTTGTATGTCCATCCATTACCATGGTCATATTATGAAAGAAAAAAGATCCGCCTTCCGGAACTACTTCCATACCAAGTTCTCTTGCAGCTTGTATTACCATTTGTCGCTGTTCACGACGTGGCTGGTTATAGCTTTTTACAGAAAATGCACCAAAGGCTTTTGTTCTGCGTAAAGCGCTACGTGCATCATCAATTGTATTGATGACCGCCTTCATATCTCCATCTGCACCATATAGAATAGTACCGGTTGAAAACACACGTGGGCCAGTCATAACACCCGCTTTTACCATCTCACTCTGAGCAAATACCATTTCACTATTGGCTGATGGATCATGCATGGTAGTTACGCCATAGGCCAGGTTGGTAAAATATGGCCAGTGTTTTTGGGGAGACATGCCTGACCTGAAATGACTACCATGTGCATGCGCATCTATGAAACCAGGCATGATGGTTTTCCCTTTACAATCAATTACTTTGGCCCCTGCAGGAATTTTTACAGAAGCTGATTTCCCAATTTGTTTGATGAGGTTATTCTCAACCACAACGGTTCCTCCTGTAATCACTTCCTCCCCTTTCATGGTAATAATCGTTGCATTGGTGAATGCAATGATTCCTGCAGGTTTATCGGTAGGTACATTAACCTGAATTTCTATCCCTTTTTCAGGCACTTTAAAATCTGCTTCAGACTTATTCGATATAAAACCAAACCTGTCTTGTAAAGGGATGGTAAAGTATTGGTTACCCAAAGTATAGTAAAGGGTTTTGCTATCAGCCGACCAATGCAGGTTGATACCAGCATCTTTCGATACGATCCGAACAGGAAAGTCTTTTGTATTTGCGCCTATATCAACTGTTTTACCAGTAATGGGAAATGCAGCCACATATACTTCATGCAGATCGATGAATGAAATCCATTGATCATCTGGTGAAACAGTGAACTGACTACCATAAGTACTTTTCAGGTGAATACGATCATCGTTACCTGATAAATCGCAACTACCAAACTGGCGATTCATTCCTCCACCAAGTGTATAATAAATGCGTTTGCCCGTACTATTAAACCTTGGCTGATCGCCACGTTGTGTTACTAATTGTTCGTTAGTACCATCGGCATTCATAATAAATATTCCTGTAACTGCCGAGTAAGCAGGCCCCATCGCATCACTGCCATTCTCTTTACGGAATACGATTGTTTTTCCATCCGGAGAAAAGGAAGGTTGTCGATAGATTGCCTTTAGAGAAGTGATTTTCTTAGGTGTTCCACCATTAAGTGACACTGAATAAATTGCACCGCTGTTTTCGTCGTTCCATGTGGTGTAAACAATTGTTTTACCATCAGGTGAAAATGAGGGTTCATATTCAAAATCTGTTCCACTGGTTATTCGAATAGCTTTACCATCGGGCAGGTTTTTTTTCCATAGGTAACCAACTGCATTAAATACCAGCCATTTCCCATCAGGTGAGGTTACTGCCTGACGAATAACATTAGCATTAAATGTTTCAGGATTTATATTTTGCTGAAAACGCACTGCTTCTACAATTTTCTGTTTTACCAGTGCTGTAAAGGGTATTTCAGTATGCTTGTTTGTTCCGTTTACATCAATGCGTACAATTTTTCCCCTGCTCCATATAACAATTTCCTGGTCACCGGGCATCCAGTTAAAGCCGGTATATAAACCAAATATCGACCATGCTTCCTGCTGATCCTTAGAAAGATCATCGTATATGGGCCACTCTTCTCCTGTTTCAATATTACGCAGGTACAACACAGTTTTAGTACGTACTCTTTTTACAAATGCCAGCAATTTTCCATCACGTGATAACTGAGGACGAACTGCTCCGCCCGGACCTCCGGTAATCTGATCTATTTTACCCGTTTCTCTGTCTAACCTGCGTATAACAAAAATCTGGTTATTGGGATCCTTGTTATACTGAAACTGACCTCCGGGATACATGTCTTCACTGAAATAAACATATCTCCCATCTTTCGAAACAACAGGTTCATTTACATCCTGCTGGTCGTTTTTCCGGGTCGTTAATTGAAGTCCTGAACCTCCACTGATATGATACATCCACATTTCACCGGCCCCAAGGGATCTGGTTGAAGTGAAATGTTTTCTTGCAACAAAATATTCACCTCCTGGCATCCAGCTAGCGTTATTAAGCAGTCTAAAACTCTCTTTGGTAATTTGAACAGGATTGGTTCCATCGCGTTTCATCACCCAAATATTATCACCGCCTCCAGCATCAGAAGTAAATAGGATTTTAGAGCCATCCGGACTAAACCTGGGTTGTACTTCAAATGCATGTCCGCCACGAAGTAGTTTTGCTGTACCGCCTGAAACAGGCATGATATAAATATCACCCAAAAGATCAAACACAATTTCTTTCCCATCGGGTGAAACATCAAGGTTCATCCAGGTGCCTTCATTAACGGTAAACTCAATTTCTTTGGTTGGTCCGGGAGGATTATTCACATCCCATTTGGCGGTTGTTTTGTCTTGCGCCTGCGCTACCGACAAAGCAAATAGCAAAGCAGCAAACAATTTCTTTCTGAGCATGATTTGTGGTTTAATAAGGAAAGATACTGAAAGATTATAGTCCATAGTCCATGGACCATGGACCATGGTCTATGGACTATGGACTATGGCCCAGCGGCTTTAGGCATTCTCAGATTGAATTTTACCTCCCCCATCTCTCCAGTCTCTGTTATCTTTATAAAAAAATCGCATGACCCCAGCACAACAAAATTTTCGTGTGCAGTTATGGATTACCATACTGAGTGTGGTATTATTTATTACTAAGATCATTGCCTATTACCTAACTCATTCCCTGGCCATTTTATCTGACGCTCTCGAAAGTATTGTAAATGTGCTTGCAGGTTTTATAGGGTTATACAGTTTATATGTAGCCGCAAAACCAAGGGATCTCGAACATCCTTACGGACATGGTAAGGCAGAATTTGTTTCGGCAGCAATTGAAGGTGGACTAATCGTTGCTGCGGGTATCATGATTATTTATGAAACGGTTGCCAATATTGTACGTAATGAACCGATTGGTGAGTTAGACATGGGGCTTTGGTTGGTAGCTGGTACGGCGGTAATAAATTTTGCCGCGGGAAGTTTTTGTTTGCGCATGGGTAAAAAGAACCAATCGCTTGCCTTGCAGGCCAGTGGCCGGCATTTACAGGTAGATACTTATTCTACCCTTGGCGTTATTGCTGGATTATTGGTGATTTTGGTTACAAAACTTTACTGGCTCGATAAGCTGATAGCGTTTGGCATGAGTATCCTCATCATATTCAATGGGTATAAAATTATACGCGCATCGCTGGCAGGTATTATGGATGAAGCAGATACCCAATTACTGGGACGCTTTATTGAAGTATTGAACAATAACAGAAAAGAAAACTGGATCGATTTACACAACCTGCGGGTAATTAAATATGGAAGCTTACTACATATAGACTGCCATCTTACCGTTCCCTGGTACCTCAATATACATGAGGCCCACAAGGAAATCGATGGGTTATCTGACCTGATAAAACGCGAATTTGGCGATGCAATAGAATTCTTTGTGCATACGGATGGCTGCCTTCCCTTTAGTTGCAGCATTTGCAACAAAGACTGCAGAGAAAGGCAGAAGCCTTTTGAAAAAAGGGTGGAATGGAACTTAAGCAATATCATTTCTGATAAGAAACATCAGCTTTGAGATAGTTGAGTGAGGCAAATAGGCTGCAGGCTTTAGGCCGCAAGCTGCAAGCTTTGATTGGTGCTTGTTCTTGGGTCATCCGCTATTAATAGAACGCAGATTATCATGATTTTCAAGATCTTTCATGATAAATTCTGAAAATCTTTTTGCTATCTGAAGCAATACTTGCAATTGGTGTCCATAGACCATAGACCATGGACCATGGTCTATGGTCTATGGACTTCCTCCGGTTAATTCCGTTAAAATCTTTCCCGATTAAGGTAAAAAAGGATAAGTTTTCAATGCATATCCTAAATTGCAGCCTCATTCAAAAACCTTTGCCATGCAAGCCTGGAAAGATTATCAGCAACAACACAAAGACCGTTTTCTCAACGAATTACTAGAATTATTACGCATTCCCAGTGTAAGTGCCCGTGGTGAGCACAAGGATGATATGATACGCTGTGCAGAGGCAGTAGAAAAAAGCCTTAAAGATGCAGGTGCCGACACAACCAGGATATATTCAACCGAAGGACATCCGATTGTTTATGGCGAAAAAATCATTGACCCATCCAAACCAACCATATTGGTTTACGGACACTATGATGTACAACCTGCAGACCCACTAGAATTATGGCATAGCGGACCTTTCGAGCCAGTGATTAAAGATGGAAAAATTTATGCGCGTGGCGCATGCGATGACAAAGGTCAGTTTTACATGCACGTGAAAGCATTGGAAACCATGACTAATACTAATTCACTTTCCTGTAATGTGAAATTCCTGATTGAAGGTGAAGAGGAAGTTGGTAGTCCGAACCTAGCAACTTTTGTAAAAGCCAATAAAGCATTACTGAAAGCAGATGTTATTCTGATCAGTGATACATCAATGTTAAGTATGGATACACCTTCCATTGATATTGGCGTGCGTGGTTTAAGTTATATTGAAGTAGAAGTAACCGGACCTAACCGTGATTTGCACAGTGGTGTTTATGGTGGCGCTGTTGCCAATCCAGCTACCATGTTGGCTAAAATGATTGCTTCTTGTCATGATGAGCATAACCATATCACCATACCTGGTTTTTATGATGATGTAGTTGAAGCAAGTTTGGAAGAGCGTGCAAAAATGGCAAAAGCCCCATTCGACGAAAATGCTTACAAAACTGACCTTGGTATTGATCAGTTATGGGGTGAAAAAGGATATACCACTAATGAAAGAACAGGCATCAGGCCCACACTGGAAGTAAATGGAATTTGGGGAGGATATACCGGTGAAGGTGCCAAGACCGTATTACCTTCTAAAGCTTATGCGAAAATTTCCTGTCGTCTTGTCCCCAACCAATCATCAGAAAAAATAACGAAGAAGATACTGGACTATTTTACCAGCATTGCTCCTGCAGGAGTTACTGTAAAAGCGCACGAACATCATGGTGGTGAACCTTATATGACACCTATTGATTCTAATGAATACCGCGCTGCGGCAAAAGCTATTGAAACCACTTTTGGCAAGGAGCCTATACCAGTGCGTGGCGGAGGAAGTATTCCTATCTGTTCTCTTTTCGAAAAAGAACTGGGTTTAAAGATTGTATTTATGGGTTTTGGGTTAGATAGCGATAACCTGCACAGTCCGAATGAAAAGTATGATATTTTTAATTTTTACAAAGGGATTGAAACCATCCCCTACTTTCACCAGTATTATGCTGCAGGAAAATAAAGGATAAAAACAGGAGCAAGTGTACATTTGCTCCTGTTTTGTTTTCAATATGACTGAGATAAAAGAAAAATTAAGGATCGATAAATACCTCTGGGCTATTCGTTTGTTTAAAACAAGGAGCCAGGCCGGTGATGCATGCAGCAAAGGCAAAGTAAAAATGGGTGGTCAAGCAGTAAAAGCTTCACGCATTGTAAGCATCGGTGATGAGTATGAAGTAAAAACAGAAGCCAAAAGATGGGTAGTGAAAGTAACAGGCCTGCTAGATCATAGGGTACAATACAGCGAAGCGATAAAATTCTATATAGACCTCACCCCAGCCGAAGAACTCGATCGGGTAAAATTTGAAGCAGCCACCTACCAAACAGGAAAACGACTGAGTAAAATTGGAAGACCCACTAAAAAACAAAGACGTGATCTGGGTGATTTTTTAGCAGATTAAATATTTCCCCGATATACTCTCTTACTAAAAGTTGTGTTTATTCAACCTGATTTTAATTAAAGTCATCAGGCATATGTACGCAGTATTTACCGCTTATTTTTTGAAGGCAGATAATTCAATTGATAGATAGTGCCGTAAAGCATTGGTTTACAAAAAACTGATTCTCAATAAGGTAACTTAGTTATCGCCTTTTGTAAAATAAAAAAACCTGGTTTCATCATCCCACAAGGGAGAGAGGAGTTACCAGGTATAACAATACAAAAATATACTTTTTTTTATTTTCAGAGAAATCTTTCGCCCAATGGAAATTTCAGCGCTCGAAATATTATTCTCTGAAAAACGACTGGAAACATATTACCGACTTTTTAACGATGACCAAGAAAAAGCCATTAACTACTATCTGGCTAACATGGAAATATCACAATCCTGTTATCCACTACTTTCTGCTGTAGAAATTATTCTTCGAAATGCTATTCATAATTCGTGTTGTATACACTTTGGAACCGATCAGTGGCTTTTCAATACTGATATCCCGGGTATTAACGAACGAATTGAGAGAGCTACCAATAAAATTAAAAAGCGAAATCAAATACCTACATCTGATTTACTAGTTGCTGAATTAACTTTTGGTTTTTGGACTTCTTTATTTCACAGAAAATATGCCAAAAAATTCTGGAAACCATTGATGCATATTTTCCCTTACGCAGCATCAGAGAAAAAACAAAGAGATAAAATCAGCTATAAGTTGGAACAAATCAGAAAATTCAGGAATAGAATATTCCATTATGAACCAGTTTGTAATGATTTGTGCCTTTTAAAACAAAATCATCATTGCATGATCATTGTTGTCCGGAGAAATTTGACCGCGAGCTATAGGTGTGCGTATGATGGAACACAGATTATCATGATTTTCAAGATTTATCATGATATATCTTGAAAATCATGAAGATTAATTACAGGTAGTGCAATAACAGAAATCCAATATTTATTTAACCAGCTCATTTTAAATTATATAATTCGCAAGCCCTTCATTTATTCCATCAATAGCAGAAATCCTAAAATGACCGCCAATCAAGGCTAGCAGCTAGAGGCTAGCAGCTCGCAGCCTAATTTCACCAGACAACTTTAATTGCTTAGCTGTCTTTCATACCTTTGCGGTATGTTACACATTCACCTATTAACTGTATTACCGGAATTACTGGAAAGTCCATTTTCACACAGTATCATGAAAAGGGCACAGGAAAAAGGGTTATTGGAAATACATGTGCACCAGCTACGCAAATGGGCAGTGAACAAATATGGAATGATAGACGATTACCAATATGGAGGAGGGGCAGGTATGGTGATGATGTGTGAACCATTGGCCAATGCTATTGATGAACTACAAAAAGATCACCCATTCGATGAAATAATTTACATGACCCCCGATGGCAGCCGCTTTGATCAACGCAAAGCAAACATGCTTTCATTAAAGGGCAACTTATTAATCATTTGTGGTCACTATAAAGGCATAGATGAAAGAATTCGCCAGCAATATGTAACTATGGAAATCTCCATCGGCGATTATGTACTCAGTGGCGGAGAGCTGGCCGCAGCTGTTGTTGTTGATGCAATTGGCCGACTCATTCCAGGTGTATTAAATGATGAAACTTCTGCACTCACAGATTCCTTTCAGGACGACCTGTTGGCACCCCCTGTTTACACAAGACCCGCAGACTTCAGGGGCATGAAAGTTCCGGAAATTTTACTTCAGGGCGACCCAAAAAAAGTAGAAGAATGGAGGTATGAACAGGCTTTGCAACGCACGAAAGACAGGAGACCGGATTTGATGTCGGATGTTTGATGGCAGATGTCAGATCTCAGATGTCGGATTTCTGATCTCTGATCTCTGATTTGTGATGGTGTGGAATTCGATATTGCGGGTACAAATCCTCTATTCATTGAGGCTTTTATGTTAGGGATGTTTTTCTATTTCCTTATTAATGTGAATCATTGGTTGAAATGCGAATGGCTTATTGACCATGGACTATGGACTATGGTCCATGGTCTGGTCTATAAGCCATTCGCTCGCAGCAGAATCTCTCTGTGCTGCAATGATTATTTGATACCTATTACAGGTACCTGCTTTTCATTAATTAGTTTATTCAATGCTTTTACATCATTTTCCATGATAAGCTTCAATTTCCCAAGTTGAACATCTGCCAGTCCGCCTAATTCTGCAAATGCTTCCTTGGCTTGCTTGCTTGGCGGGTTTTGTCCGCTGGAAGCAACACCGTACAATCCAGCCAGTTTATCATTCAATCGAATCGGGAAATTCAATACATCCTGACTGCTTTTCGCTTTTGTTTGATAAAGCGCTTCTTCGATGGCAGTTATTTTTTTATTGATACTATCCGCAAATTGTTTGATCTCTTTATTGCCATCTAGTCTTCCGGTGAAATCATTCATCTGTGTTCTTAAAGCACGGATATTTTTAATCGCTTTTTGTACTTCACTAAACTTATCTCTTACTTGTAAGAGGAAAGTAACTTGTTCATCGTACCCAGCTTCTGTAGTTGCATAGTTAGGGTTCGGCTTAATTTCAAATGGCACATCTACTGAATCTTTACCAAAACGAATACGTGCTTTATATTTTCCTGGAGCAGCTTTGGGAGATCCAATGCTTCCATTCCAGAGAATCAATCCATCCAAGCGCTCAGCTGGCGGATATAGCATATCCCATTCAAACTGATTCATTCCCTCTTTAAAAGTTATTTTATCAGATGCTTCACGGGCATTTTTACTGAAGGTTCTGATTGGTTTAGACTGTTTGTCAAAAACCGTAACAGATACCCTTGAACTATCGGTAACTCCCTTCAGGTAATAATTAATCACAACACCTGAAGGAGGGTTTGTACCCATATTATTTTGGGTGCCACCAAAATTTCTTCTACCTCTACCGCCACCTTCAGACCTGTAAACCGGGTTCACATCGAATGCATGTAGTTTCTTATCAGCCAATGCCGGATTCATTTGCTGTATAACACTCAAATCATCCAGCACCCAGAATGCACGACCTTGAGTGGCAACAATCAGATCATTCTCTTTGATGGTTAAATCTGTGATAGGTGTTTCAGGAAGGTTTAGCTGGAATTTTTTCCAGTTGGCACCATCATCAAAACTGATATACATACCGTATTCTGTTCCCGCATATAATAATCCCGGACGTTTTTTATCTGCACGAATGGCCCTGGTAAAATGCATTTTTTCGATGCCATTGGTAATTTTTTTCCATGTTTTACCATAGTCATCGGTTTTGTAGATATAAGGTGCAAAATCATCCAGTTTATACCTTGTACCAACTATATAGGCCGTACCTTTTTTAAATGGATCGGTTTCAATGCAATTCCACATCATCCATTTTCCTGCATCAGCCGGTGTAACATTTTCCCAGTTTTTACCGCCGTCTTTACTGATATGTACTAAGCCATCATCACTACCTGCCCATAATAGATCCTTCTCCAAAACAGATTCAGCAGCAGTAAAAATGGTACAATAGTATTCTACCGAAGTATTGTCTTTGGTTATCGGACCACCACTGGATACCTGACGGCTTTTATCGTTGGTGGTTAAATCGGGACTGATGATTTCCCAGCTCTGACCTTCGTTCTCCGTTACAAATAAATGGTTACCTGCTGTATACAAACGCTTCGGGTTATGCGGCGAGAAGAAGATGGGGAAGTTCCACTGGAAGCGATATTTCAGCACATCTGCACCTGCTCCCATTGGATTATCCGGCCAAACATTGATGGCCCTGTTTTCTCCCGTACGATGGTCTAATCGTGCAAGGTATCCACCATAGTTACCTCCGTAAACAATATCAGGATTAAGTGGATCTGCCACTACATAACCGCTTTCAGAACCAGCGGTTACTTCCCAATCACGATCGGTTATTCCTGCTCCTGCGCCACGGCTCTTAAGTCGGATGGTTGAATTATCCTGTTGTGCACCGAGTATTCTGTAAGGATATGCATTGTCGGTAGATACACGATAAAACTGGCCGGTAGGTTGATTATCCATGGAGCTCCAATTTTCGGCACCATCAAAACTTACCTGGGCTCCACCATCGTCAGCCACAATCATACGATTACCATTTTCCGGATCGATCCATAAATCGTGGTGATCGCCATGTGGGGTTCTTAGACTTTGAAAAGTACGGCCTCCGTCGCGGCTGCGCATAAAGCCTACATTCAGTGCATATACCAGGTTTTCGTTTTTAGGATCTACAAAAATTTTACTGTAATACCACGCACGTTGTCTGATATTATTATCGCTACTGGTTAGTGACCATGATTCACCACCATCGTTACTGGTGTATAATCCCCCATTGGCGTTTTCAATAATCGCATAAACTTTCTCTGTATTAGAAGGAGCAATGGCTACACCTACAATACCCCATACTCCTTTAGGGAGTCCTTTGGCTGTGCTGATATTTGTCCAGGTTTCGCCACCATCAGTACTCTTATACATACCGCTTCCTTCTCCTCCACTTTCAAGGCTATGCGGGGTACGTAAAATTCTCCACATACCAGCATATAAGATGCTCGGGTTAGTTGGATCTATTACCAGATCAGAAGCACCGGTCTGGTTATTAACGTACAATACCTTTTTCCAGGTTTTACCACCATCCGTAGTTTTAAACACCCCTCTTTCTTCATTAGGACCGAATAAATGTCCAAGTGCAGCAACCCAAACAGTATTTGGATCACGGGGATGAATGATGATACGGATGATATGTCTACCTTCCTTTAAACCGAGGTTTTTCCAACTTCTGCCGCCATCATCACTGCGCCACATGCCATTCAATCCTTCCGCCACATTACCACGAACTGTATTTTCACCTTCTCCAACATATATAATATTCTCATCGGTTTCGGCTACAGCAATCGATCCAATATTTCCGCCAAGTGATTTTTCGCCAATCGCTTTCCAGTTACTTCCACCATCTGTGGTTTTCCATAAACCACCACCGGTTGCACCAAAATAAAAAGTGGTCTTGTTTTTAAAACTACCTGTAACAGCAGCACTTCTACCTCCCTTAAATGGGCCGGCGAGTCGGTATTTCAGGCTTTCATAAAATACTGCTTCCGGGTCTTTGGCAGGAGCAGTTGTGCCTTTTTTAGTATCAGCTTTCTGAGCACTTAATTGGAATACTGTCAACAAGGATATTGACAACAGCCAGTAATTTTTTTTCATATGCAGTATTGAATTGGATAGGGAATGTACGAAAAAGAAGACAATGATGAATATCGAATATCGAATATCCAATGTCGAAATACACACTTGGACATTGGATATTGGATATTCGATATTCTTCTGTTATTTCGCTTTATACCACACTTCATCAACAGGTTCATTCAGCCTGATATCGAGGTGTTCGATGATGGTTTCTACCGGACCAAGACTGATTACTTGTTTCATCGGAAATTTAATTCCGGCAATTTCTTTGTAGTCGCTGTATTGAATGGATACTTTAAGGTTACGTCTTCCACCGCCCATCATGCGCATGATGCTGCCGAAACCAGTCATAGAAGCAGCCATATCATCTGTTGCATCTACCTGTTGAACGAGCAGGGTATTTTTATTGATGAAAAATGTGCCAACCAAACCATCTTTCATAGTTAGCTTAATCTTGTAACATTCTTCTTTATTAACTTTTGAAGTGCCTTGCAATTCAGCGGTGTATCCTTTTTTAGCATAATCAACCAGCATTGAAAATGCACCGGCACAATCCAGCTCAAACTGTTGTTTACGCAGATCATCATCGGTCATTTTTGTGATCGTAGGGCTGTTACTTGTATTTCCTCCACCGCCTCTTTGTCCACCTCCACCGGGTCCGCCAAATCCTCCACCTCCGAAATTAGGCATGGCAGGTACCAGCACATATCCGGCGGTATCTGTTACCATGGTCCAGGAATTACCCATTCCCATAATACCAGCCATTTGTCTGCGGTATAATTTGCCTCTTTCCCGAATACTGCTGAGGTTTATGTCGAAGGTTTGTCCCATCATATTCATTTTCATCACACTTTCCATTTGAAGTGTTTTAATGGCTTTCAGTTTGTTCTTCCCGCCATTCGCTTCCTCAAACTGACTTAGCACTTCCTCTACTGTTTGCGCAGTAGCACAGAGGGTGAATAATAAAAGTAAACTCGTCAGGATCTGTTTTTTCATTGTTTTGTATTTTCTGTACCTGTAAACTTACAGACAGTTTTGTTAGTATGAAGCGGTTTAACTAAAAGATATGATGAATGGGGGAAGCTCCTGTATAACAGTACATCCACAGAAGAATTATCTTTGTATCATGAATGCAAACAGTCATTTCAGCGTTTCAGGCAAATTGGTAGACATTCGAAAAAAAATGATCTATCCAGCCAAGGTTCTGGTAAAAGAGGGGCAGATCAGTAGCATCGAAGCATTACCAACAGATAGTCCGGTACCCGACCATTATTTGTTACCTGGATTTATTGACAGCCATGTACACATTGAAAGCAGTATGCTTATTCCTTCGGAGTTCGCAAGACTTGCCGTGGTTCACGGCACGGTTGGTACCGTGAGTGATCCGCATGAAATAGCGAATGTATGTGGCATTGCAGGGGTTGATTATATGATTGAAAATGGAAAAAAGGTTCCATTCAAATTCAATTTCGGTGCCCCGAGTTGTGTACCGGCTACTGTATTTGAAACGGCAGGTGCTGCTTTAGACAGTGTTGCGGTTGAAGCATTATTGCAAAGACCTGAAATTGCCTACCTGAGTGAAATGATGAATTTTCCGGGTGTATTATTCAATGACCCGGAAGTGATGAAAAAAATTGCAGCTGCACATAAAGTCGGGAAACCGGTTGATGGACATGCGCCTGGTTTGAGGGGTGATGACGCAAAAAGATATATTGAAGCGGGTATTTCTACAGATCATGAATGTTTTACCCTTGAAGAAGCACTGGATAAATTGCAATACGGTATGAAAATTATCATCCGTGAAGGAAGTGCTGCAAGAAATTTTGAAGCTTTAATTGAATTATTGGAAGACCATCCTAACCAGGTTCTTTTTTGCAGTGATGATAAACACCCCGATAGTTTGGTTGCCGGACATATCAATGATTTATGCGCAAGGGCAGTAGCAAAAGGTATAGATGTATTTCATGTATTGAAAGCCGCCTGCATAAACCCTGTTTTACATTACCGCCTGCCTGTTGGTTTATTGCAGGAAGGAGACCCTGCCGATTTTATTGTTGTAAAGGATTTGACAACATTTAAAGTGCTGGAAACCTATATCAATGGCGAATTGGTAGCTAAAGAGGGTAAGAGTTTAATCGGGCAGGTAGCTGCAGAAACGATTAATCAGTTTAGTTGTAAACCTGTGACTACTGACGATATGAAAATTGCCGAGAACCAATATCCAAATACCGCTGGAATGATTCCGGTTATGGAGGCACTCGATGGACAACTCATCACCAATAAACTTTCTCTTCCCGGAGTTTTGGAAGATGGATTTTGGCAAGCAAATGTTGAGGAAGACATATTAAAAATGGTAGTGGTAAACAGATACTTTGATGCCCCTGTTGCCAAATGTTTTATCAAAAATTTTGGCTTGAAAAAAGGCGCCATTGCATCATCTGTGGCGCATGATAGTCATAATATAGTTGCCGTAGGCGTTGATGATGAAAGTTTAGCAGCAGCAATCAACCTGGTGATAGCCGAAAAAGGTGGTGTTAGTTGTTATGCCAATGTTGATCACCAGCAGGTACTCGGTTTACCTGTTGCGGGTTTAATGAGTGCAAATGATGGATATAGTGTTGCGGAAGCCTATACAAATATTGATCGTATGGCCAAGCAATTAGGATCAACCCTTCAGGCACCTTTTATGACCTTGAGCTTTATGGCATTGTTGGTGATCCCGCACCTAAAACTCAGCGACAAAGGATTATTTGATGGTGATGGTTTTACCCATCTTTCTAAAACTGAATAAGATAAGCTTCAAGCTAATATTGTCAGGGGAAATTTAGCCGTGAGCTGTAGGTGTGTGTATGATGGAACACAGATTATCATGATTTTCAAGATCTATCATGATAAATCTTGAAAATCATGAAGATCCGTGTT
>CAZTCS010000058.1:0-23639 GCA_964611995.1 uncultured Sediminibacterium sp.
ATTTATCATGATATATCTTGAAAATCATGATAATCCGTGTTCCATCATACGCGCAACTATAGCTCGCGGCCAAATTTCCCCGGACAACAATGGCTTCAAGCTGTTAGCTGCAAGTCTCGTCCTAGGCGAGATGGCATATATTTTAGGCTTTCTGCAATTAAAGGGAAATTGATTTGTTACAAATAAAAGCTTGAGGCTTGCAGCTTGCAGCATGAAGCTCAATAGTTGCTTTTCTTTTCAGTAACTTTGTAGATGCAAACAATTCACAATATTACCCACCCGGTCATCCTTTTCGATGGGGTATGTAATTTGTGTAATGCGAGTATTCAACGGGTTATTAAGAATGATCCTGCGGCAATATTCAGATTCGCCTCTTTACAAGGAACACTTGGTCAACAGGTGCTGGAACATTTTCAACTCCCTGCTGCTTCCTTCAATTCTTTTCTGCTGTTACAAGATGGAAAATTATACACCAAGTCTACGGCTGCCATCAAAGTAATGAAACAAATGAAAGGTGGGTGGAAATGGTTGTACTATTTACTCATCATTATACCTCCCTTTATCCGAAATTTCTTTTACGATTTCATCGCCCGTAACCGATATAAATGGTTTGGAAAACAAGAAGCATGCTGGGTTCCAACACCTGAACTCAGATCCTTGTTTTATGATTAAGTATAAAGTGATTTTTTTGAGCCATTGATTTCCTGGGAAATTTCACAGCGAACTGTTGATGTCGCGTAGGATGGAACACAGATTATCATGATTTTCAAGATCTATCATGATAAATCCTGAAAATCATGATAATCCGTATTCTATTAATAACAGGTAGTGCATTAGTAGCAATCTAATATTTATCTAAGCAGCTAATTATAAATTTCTAGTTCGCAGGTCCACATCTTTGCCAATAATAGCAGAATGCCTAAAGTGACCGCTAATCAAGGCTAGCAGCTAGAGGCTAGAAGCTAGCAGCCTCATTATTCGCTAGTAACATTATTGAGCTATAAGTTCCTATCAACTAGAAAAACTATTCCGCCATTAGTGATTGAACAGCATCAATAACATCTTCTGCATTAGGTTTAGAGAAATAATCCCCATCGCTGCCATAACCTGGTCTATGTGCTTTTGCAGTCAATGTTCTCGGACTTGCATCCAACCATCTGTATCCGCCTTGTTCTTCCATTACTTTGTTGAACATGTATGCTGCAGCACCACCGGGTACATCTTCATCAATGAAAATAATACGATTGGTTTTTTGAAGGGAAGAAAGTATTACATGACCTGTATCAAATGGTAACAGGGTTTGTACATCAATGATTTCACAACTGATGCCTTCTTTATCTAATCTTTCAACAGCATCCTGTATAATACGCAATGTAGAACCGTAAGACACAATAGTAACATCTTCACCTGATCTGATGATTTCAGGAACACCTAATGGAACGGTATACTCTAGCAGGTTTTCCGGCATTTTCTCTTTGAGTCGGTATCCATTCAAGCATTCTATTACTATTGCAGGATCATTCGCTTGCAACAATGTATTATACATACCTACCGCCTGAACCATATTTCTGGGCACACATACATGCATACCTCTTAACGCGTTAATGACCATTCCCATTGGCGAGCCACTGTGCCAGATTCCCTCCAAACGATGGCCCCTTGTACGAATTATCACAGGGCAGCTTTGTTGCCCTCCGGTTCTGAAATGGGTCGTACAAACATCATCACTTAATGGTTGTAAACCATAGAGTAAATAATCGAGGTACTGTATTTCCGCAATGGGTCTCAATCCACGCAATGCCATACCAATGGCTTGTCCAACAATGGTTAGTTCACGGATACCTGTATCTAATATTCTATCCTTACCATGTTTTTCCTGTAATCCAGCGAAGCCCTGGTTAACATCACCAATATATCCTACATCTTCCCCAAACGCATATACTTTAGGGTTGCTACTGAATAAGCTGTCGAAATATTTGTTTAGTATTTCATAGCCATTCATATTAGCCGCATCAAATGGAACCATGGGTTTAATTTCGGGAACCTTCAATGCGCTTTTGGCGCCCTCATTATAAAGATGGCTATTATATAAACCTTTACTTTCTTCCAACAAGGTGCTCCGCAAGGTTTTCAGATCCTGTGCGGTTGGTGAACTTGGCGCCACTTCAATAGCCAGTGCAATGGTGCGTAAAACATCTCTCCGAAGTGGTTCCTTATTAGTGGCCAGTTCATTGGCCATTTGTTGCAACTGGTTATACTTATCGATATCATTCACCATCGACTGTCGAATAAGTTCACTTGCCTGAGCTGCCTGAGCCTTAATGGGTGCACTATATTTTTCCCATGCAAGGTTGCGGCCTGTTTTAACCATTTCTTTTGCTTCTGCTTCAACAGCCGCGAGTTCATCTGCAGATGCGAGTCCATTTTCGATCATCCACTCTTTCATCTTTTTAATACAATCCCATTCCTTCTCCCATTCCAATCTTTCAGGAGTTTTATATCGCTCATGGCTTCCGCTGGTTGAATGGCCTTGTGGCTGTGTTACTTCCTCTACGTGGAATAAAGCTGGTTCATGCGTTTCACGCACTTTAGTAAGGGCTTCTTCAAATACTTCACACATACCTGCATAATCCCATGCTTTCACTTTATAAATATGTATACCATTTGTATCTGCTTGTTTTTGAAAACCTTTTAAAGCCGAAGAGATAGATCCTTTAGTGGTCTGGAAATTTTTCGGTACTGAAATGCCATATCCATCATCCCATACAAATACAGCCAAGGGCACTTGTAAAACACCAGCGGCGTTTATTGTTTCCCAAAAATGTCCTTCACTTGTACTTGCATCACCGATGGTGGTGAAGCAGATTTCGTTTCCATTATGACTAAGCTGCTCGAGTTGATCCTGGTGCTTACTTGCCCTAAAGCAACGTGAAGCAAATGCAAGTCCTAAGCCCCTTGGCATTTGACCTGCAGTTGGAGCGATATCAGAAGAGATATTTTTTCTATTGGCAAGGTCGAGCCAATTTCCATGTTCATCTACAAATCGGGTGGAAAAATGGGCATTCATTTGACGACCAGAACTGAATGGTTCATGCATTGGATCTGGGTCGGCATATAGTTGTGCAAAATATTGTTCAACGCTTGCTAAGCCGGCCGCAAACATGAAAGTCTGATCTCTATAATATCCGCTACGGAAATCGCCGGGTTGAAAAAACTTAGCCATTGCAATCTGGGCCACTTCCTTACCATCACCAAAAATGCCAAATTTGGCCTTACCCGTTAAAACTTCGCGACGCCCCAATAGGCTAACTTCCCTGCTTACTACAGCAGTCCTGTAATCTTCTATCACTGCATTCCTGAATCCATCGAATGACAGCATGTCGTTTTTATACCCGAGGGTAGAAGTTGATTCCATGCGACAAAAATAACATTACCAATTGAATGGACTAACGGAAATTAGTTTTTCGGATAAATTGTGGATTTATTGCAAAAAAGGGCATGATATTCGCAGTATTGAGTTTGGGTTGGAATACGAAATGGAAGTCCATAGGAGAGCCGAAATTGCATTTACTATGGACTATCGACTATGGACTATGGACCAAAAGCACCCCCAGCCCCTTACAATCCATGATTTGTATTAACAATAAAAATTTAAGGTATATCTAAATGGTGTATTTTAGTTTCTGTTGTAACTTTGAAATGAAAATTAAATAAATATTATATGAAGAAGTTTTTATTCCTGGCCATCATTGGTCTAATAAGTACGGTAAGTGTAATGGCACAACAGGATATCAAATTTGAGGAAGGCTCTTACAAATTTGGCAAAATTGAACAAAACAAGCCTGTTACGCATATTTTCACTTACACTAACAAAGGAGCAAAACCACTTGTGGTTGAATTTGCAAGCGCAGAATGTGGTTGTACTACGCCAGAGTACAAAAAAGAAGCTTTATTGAAAGGAAAATCAAGCACTATAAAAGTAACTTATAATGCTGCGGCCTTGGGTGCTTTCAGCAAGCGCGTTACTGTTAAATTTGCGGGTATTAATGATCCCGTAATTTTAACTATTGAAGGCGAGGTAGTAGCAGGTAAAGCGGGCAAATAATTGTTTTCCATACCCTGATTGATAGTTGATATTTATGCAAGCGGTCCCATCAAGGGATCGCTTTTGTTTTGATGTATCGCTGCACCCTATCTTTGCGGCATGTTATCGATTAGTCAACGTGGACAGGCAATGCCTGCATCCCCCATCAGAAAGCTGGTACCTTATGCAGAAGCTGCAAAGAAAAAAGGCACCAAAGTATACCATCTAAATATTGGCCAACCCGATATTGAAACCCCTAAACTGGTACTGGACGCCGTGCGTAACAGCGATTTTAAAGTGCTGGAATATAGTCATAGTGCGGGTAACGAGAGTTATCGTAAGAAATTGGTCGGCTATTACCAATCGGTTGGGATAGACGTAACCCCCCAACAAATTATCATTACAACGGGAGGAAGTGAAGCCATTTTATTTGGTTTTATGGCCTGTCTGGATGCTGGTGATGAAGTTATTATTCCGGAACCTTTTTATGCAAATTATAATGGCTTTGCAGTTGCTGCCGGTGTAACTGTTGTGCCGGTAACTTCTCATATTGAAAATGGTTTTGCACTACCGCCGATTGAAGAATTTGAGAAAAAAATAACGGCTAAAACCAAGGCAATTGTAATCTGTAATCCCAATAACCCAACCGGTTATTTATACAGTGCTGCTGAAATGGAGCAGCTAAAAGATATCATCATCCGACATAATCTCTATCTGTTTTCAGATGAAGCCTATCGTGAATTTTGTTATGATGGAAGTCAGGTAAGCGCATTACACCTGAAAGGTGTAGACGATAACGTGGTTATTATGGATACCATCAGTAAAAGATATAGTGCCTGTGGTGGTAGAATTGGTGCTTTTATTACCCGCAATCAATCAGTATTAGACGCCACAATGAAATTTGCACAGGCAAGACTTAGTCCGCCAAGCTTTGCACAAATTGCAGGTGAAGCAGCTATTGATTTGCCGGCTGATTATTTCGATACTACTAAAGCAGAATACCGTTCGAGGAGAGATTTGCTGGTAAAAAGACTAAATGCAATGCCGGGTGTATTCTGTCCAAATCCAGGTGGGGCATTCTATGCGATTGCCAAATTACCTATTGATGATGCAGATATTTTCTGTCAATGGTTACTGGAAAGCTTTGAGCATGAACATCAAACAGTAATGCTTGCACCAGCAACCGGGTTTTATGGAACCCCTGGTTTAGGTAAGCAGGAAGTTAGACTTGCATACGTATTAAATTTAAATGATATAAATTCGGCTATGGATTGCCTGGAAGCCGCATTAAAAGTTTATCCAGGTAAACAATAAGCTGATTTTCAATACAATAATGGGCTGTATTGGTGAATACAGCCCATTATTATTTTAATATTATTAAATAATTAAATATTTATATTTTTATGCAAAACATTGCATTTTTTGCATAAAAAAGAAAAAAATATATTAATTATAAAAAAAATTACTTTGAAATCAAATAATCTCTTATTTTTGAATGGTAATTGAAACTGAGGAGAAGGAACAAACACCGAATTATCTTTTTTCTTATATGGCAAGCAATCGAAGACGTCCCCTGTTTCTACAGGGGACTTTTTATTTTTCACTCGTAAGGGAATAACAGGGCTTGGCATTCATTAACCCATAACGTCTCCCGCCCCGAACTTCGAAGCTCATATACAGTTTGCCATTATCCCGCCAGGCTTTACCACTAACCTCATTTCCATCTTTATAAATTATTTGCTTGGCAAGCCTCCCACTCACCATCCATTCCGAAAAATCGCCATGGTATTTGCCACTTGAAAAATGATAAGCAAACCTGGGCATACCATTATCCCACCAACCTTTATGCACTCCTTCTTTCTCACCTGACCGGTAATATCGTTCAGATGCCCTTTGCCCGTTTTCAAACCATTCTATAAGCCAACCTTCTTCTCTCCCTTTGTAAAAACTTTGCCTGCTCTTTAGCGACCCACTAGTATGAAAATCTTCTACCCTGCCACTGAATAGTGTATCAAGGAAAAACCACTGTCCGTTTACCAGTTTTAAGTTTGGATTATCCGAACGCAAAGTAATTGCAGGAATTACAGGAGTAGTATTTGTCTTATTAGTATCCTTAAAATTCCCCTTACATGCAAAAAGTAGCATTATTACTATGATCCCATACCACTTCATGATTCTTTTTGCAATCGCTTTATGTCAATGATGAGATTTCGAATATCTGCTTCAGATGTTCCCTTGTATACGCCTCTTATTCGGCGATGTTTATCTATCAACAATACATTTTCAGTATGCAGAAAGTCATTTTCATTTTGTATTTCTCCAAGGTCTTCATCAGCGAAATAGGCTTTTCGCGCTATCGAATAAATATCAGCACGGTTTCCGGTGAGTAAATGCCATTGTGCCTGATTAATCTTATACTGTTTAGCATATTGTTGCAACCGACCAACAGAATCAGCTTCAGGAGTAACAGAATGCGATAAGATCAAAACTTCCTCATCATTCACAAAAGCATCTTGTACAAGAGATACATTATTGGTTAGTCTTTTACAAATGCCAGGGCAGTTGGTGAAAAAGAAATTGGCTACATATATTTTATTTTGAACCGTTGAAGCTGTTACGGTTTGTCCAGATTGGTCGATGAATGAGAAATCAGGAATCTGGTGTATTTGTCCTTTCAATTCTTTCTCATTGAACCAATGTGGTGTAAAATCAGCCGATACATAAAATGGCAATCCTTCATCCACATTTTCTTTCCCACCACAGGCTTGCACCATTACCACGATTATCAAACAACAATACTTCCACATAATTATTCTTTAGGAGGTTTAGGGGCTCCGGGAGGGCCTTTGGGGCGAAGGGTTTGCTCTATTTCGAGGTATTTTTTATACTGCTCTGCCGTTAATGCTGCTTTGATGGCTGCATCACGTTTTTGTGCAAGTGGTTCAACCTTTGCCTTGTCTGGTGGCGGAGGTGGTGGCGGGGCTTGCGGACGAAGCTTATCTACCTCAGTGAAAAACATTTTATAAGCATCATTTACAACCGACTGTTGTTTAGCAGTTAGTTTAAGTGACTCTTTTAATTTTTCATTCACTCGTTTTAAACGTTCTGCCGCAGTTGGCGGTTTTGGGGGGCCACCTGCTTGTTGCGCCTGCAACAGACCGCAGGTGGCTATCAGTACCAGGGGTAAAATGAATAATTTCTTCATACAGTATTTTTAATTATTGAGTTACAGTTCCGGGTGTACCATAAAATCCATTACCATTTATATATGGAGCATCGGCTGTTATATGATAATGATAAATGCCATTGGGATAATCTGCTGTTACAGCAAAATGGCCATGATATCCATCTAGCTGACTGGTAGTTAATATCGATCCATTTTCCATAGGACCATACACGGGATATCCATCAAGCAAAAAACCTATCAATGCATTTCTTCCTTTTTGTTGGGTGATAAACAAGGGTTCAACATGGTAATGGTATTGACCAGTTTGTTGCGGATGCCCATTGTACTGATCAAAACTATTGATCTCATTCGTGAGTGGTGCATTTCCAGCTGCATACTGATTAAACAGTGGAACTCCGTTTATGGAAATTCCCATTGGACCCAATGGAGTAGTAGTTGCCGCAGATGCTTTTACCGGACTTACCGGAATTTTAAAAACATAACTCTGCGATTGTATACTATTGGGATTCTTGGCATAATTAGGATTCGTTCCATTATATGCTTCATACTGCGCATTAGTGGTAGCAAAATATGGACTCTTATGATCGGGAATTCCAGTACTTTTTAACACCACATAATTACCTTCCACTGAAATAGTAACAGCAGTATTAAATTTCTTGAACACATCGGGTAAAATTGCATTAGCAGTTGTTCCAGTACCTGCAGCATCTTTTTTACAAGACAAGAATAAGGTTGCACTTGCTATAAGAAGGCTGGTGGTTGCAAAAATAAATTGTTTCATACCTGTCATTTTATAATTAGATGCATGCAACCGAGAAAACCTTCGCTTGAAAAAAAATTATTTTTCTGGTTCCGGCATTTCTCTTGGCGGTGGGCCTCCTGGTGGAGGGTGATGCCTACCTCCTTCCCTTGGTGGAGGCGGACCTTGCGGACCATTCATCATTCTTAGTACTTCATTGATGATTGCATCAAATTTTTTCTTTTGGGCTGGTGTACACATTGCCCTTATTTTTTTAAAATGATCAAATGTATTTCTGGTAAGAACCAGATCATATTGAACTGAAAGTTTTGCTGCTTCATCAATTGCCGCCTCGGTAGCTTCATCGTTTTGCAACAAGCTGAAAAATTTTTCTTTTGCTTCTTTATTATTTTTTCTTGCGTCTTGTGAAGCCATGCGATGTTCATCCCGTAAAACTTTTAATTGCTCCTGTTGCAGGCTGTCGAGATTTAATTCCTTAACCAGAAAAGTCATTGCCCCGTTTTGTGGTGGCCTATCTTCAGGTGCCCGATCTTTTTTCATCCACCAAAAAGCCGACAGTGTAGCAATATTGAGTAGAATCAATACCAGGAAAGCCACTGCAAACCATTTGTTTTTTGTTATAAAATTCATTTCAATTGATTTAGTTGTTGAAATCAACAGTATTAAAGATTTGGTATTCGCTGGCAAACCCTGAAATATTGTCTTTTGAAGGCTCTTTTGATTTTACCTTATGTAAAAAAGTATCGCTTAAAGTATACAGGTTTAATACTGCCAGAAAAACGAGTAAGGTAAGCACCGGAATAGGTTTTAATATCCGCTGAAATATAGATGGTGGTGCAGCTATCACTTCTTTCTCTAATCTCGCCATAAGCCTGGTTTGAAAAAAATCAGGTGCTTTGGCCCTGGTAATATTGCCCAAAAAATCCTGCGGCTCATTACTATTATGGTTGTCGTTGTACATATTAATTACTTAATAGGTTAAATATTTATGGTCGTTCAGCTGCCAATTTCTTGCGCAGGTTTTCTTTTGCCCTATGCATTAATGATTCTACAGCTTTTATACTTATTTGCAATATCTCTGCTACTTCTTCGTAACTAAGTCCTTCGGTACGTAATAAAAGAAAACACACTCTTTGATTTTCCGGCAGACTTTGAATAGCTTTAAAAACAGCCGCAGCTTTTTCCTTTTGCTCCAGCTGAACACCTGGATGAATAAAATGGACCGGCTCTGCTGATTTATCGCCAATTCCCAGCCAGGATGCTGCCGTTCGAATACCTTCTCTGAGTTTTTTCTTTCTTTGCCAATCCAGGGCCTTTGTAATGGCAATTCTATAAATCCATGTTTGAAGCTTTGCTTCTCCCCTGAAACCTTCAATGGAATGGTAAACCTGGATAAAAACCTCTTGAGCCAGGTCTTCAGCCTCCTGAAAGTCCTGAACAATACCCAGAACCGTATTAAATACCATATCCTGACAGTTATCAATGAGCTGTCGGAAAGCCTGTTCATTTCGGGCCTTCAGTTGTAGAATAAGGTCTTCCTGGTTCAAAAACGATATCAATTGAAGATTAGACGTAACAACCTACAAAATCCTTCGGCTATGCAATAATTTTTTTGATTCGGTTCTGGGTTGTTAACTTGCCACTGAAACCCTTTTATCAACTGTTTAACAGCTTTCCCGACCTATTTAAGCAACACGCTTAGAAAAACGGGTATCTGTGTACATCATGAAGAAATACCTGATTACCTGCATAACCTTTAGCATTTTTGCCCTAAAACTTGGGGCTCAAGGCTATCAATCAACCTATGGGTCGCCTTATGCAGGTAGTACAGCAATCAAAAACAACCCGGCTGCTTCTATCAACTCAGCCTTTAAATGGGACCTTACCCTATTTACTGCCCAGGCCAGGGTGAGTACGAATTCATTGCACATGCGCAATGATTCTGTTTTATTGAACAGTGGGTATCGTAGCAGGTTTTTACATAACAATGTTGATATAAGCCTGTTTAATATTTTATACAAGCCAAATAACAAACATGCTTTTGCTTTTAACCTAAGGGCACGCAGTTATAATCATGTAAGAACAGCTCCTTTATCTGCAAGTGATACCATTTACAGTTTACATGATTTCGTTCAGCAAAACAGAACGACCCCTTACCTCGAAGGTTTTGTGACACATTCAGGATGGCTACAGGGCGATTTCAATTATGCTACCATACTGAGTGAAAACCACAACAGCAGACTTACCGGTGGCGTTACCTTACAGGTAATGAAAAATATATCAGGTGCTTATACGAGAATTAATAAATTAAGTTACCTCGAAGCACATAATGCTACAGATACGCTTTACACTTTTGTTACAGGTGGAGGTTCTTTCGGATACTCATCAAACTATGATGAAACTGCCAGTGGCACATCATCTTCTACAAAAGATTTTTTAAAAAACACGTTGACAAATTTTGGACTTAGTCTTGGAGTAGAATACTTATTGTATGAAGAAAAAACAAATAGCTATCAACAGAATAATTCGCTGAATTACCAATGGAAAATTGGTGTGGCATTAATGGATATAGGTGCTAACAAATACAAATCGAGCGAGTTTAGTTCTCAGTTCAGGAATATAGATCCCGGCATTACGGATATTGTAATGGATCAAAAATTCACCAATATCCAAAACGGACGTGATTTACGCGATAGCCTGGCCACTGTATTCACCAATGCAGATAGTGTAAATAAACAGTTTAAGATTGGTAGTCCAACAAGACTAATCCTCAACATTGACCGTTCTTTCGGTAATAATTTATACATCAATGCTGACCTCAATATCAACCTGCATGGCACTTCTGATTATAAGCGTTTGCTAACCCGTGAAGTTAACCTACTAACCATTACGCCAAGATGGGAAACGCTTAACTGGGGGTTTTATTTACCTGTACAATACAATAGTCAGGGACAGTTTCATATAGGTGCAGCTTTTAAAGCGGGTCCCCTGGTACTAGGTGTACACAATCTGCAGTGGGCGAAACAAATCAAAAACCTGAGTGGCGGTGGTTACCTGATGCTAAGCATCCATCCATTTAACAAGAAAAGGGTAATCAGCAAACTAGACTGTCCAGAGTAATAAAAAGTATGGAATGGAATGTAATTTAAATTCTAACTCCAACTCACTATTCACTATTCACCATTCACGCAATCACGCAATCATCTGATCCTGCAAAACTGCAGCCTGATTAATTGGAGGAAATTGAAAATTATTCTGTGCATATTTCTCTTTCAGTCCGGAAAGAATTTCAAAACTCAGTGGAGTTGGCACCATATCTACGATAGCAGAAAATCGTTTTATTTTATACAAATCATCCGGATCGATGGATGAAGAAAGAATCGCAAAACGCACAGAAGGAAATATATAAGCATATTTCTCAGAGAAGAGTTCCAGGAATTCCCATCCATCCATTACAGGCATATGCAAGTCGAGAAAAACAAGTTCAGGTACTTCGGCTGGGCCTTTACTATTCAGTAAAAGCTGATCAAATACCTGTAATGCTTTCAGGCCGTTTACCGCTGTAATTATTTCAGCCGCAAAACCTGTTTTAGCAATCATTTTACTGGATACAAACAAAGAAATTTCATCATCATTTACAACCATTACTTTCCGGAACATATACTTTGTTTTAGGCAAGAAATTATTCAGTTACCAAGGGGTGGAAATGCAAAATCTGCGG
This sequence comes from uncultured Sediminibacterium sp., assembly GCA_964611995.1. Lineage (GTDB taxonomy): Bacteria > Bacteroidota > Bacteroidia > Chitinophagales > Chitinophagaceae > Sediminibacterium. The sequence continues at coordinate 11,753 of CAZTCS010000058.1, forward strand.
TTATTTATGCTTCTATACAAACAGCAAACATTGTTTAATTCCAATAACAAAGTACGATTGATTCTCAGCCGCCAGCAATACTGTTTCCCTTTAAAAACAGGTAGGAACTTGGATACAAATTGTAGTAGAAGCACTACATGTTTGGACCATAGACCATAGTCCATGGTCCATGGTCTATGGACTATGGTCCAAAAGCCATGATTTATAGCTTCCGGATCATACCTTATGCTGTGATGCGCAAAACAGGTGTTTATATACATACAAAAATCCCTGGTACATACATACCAGGGATTTTTTTGATTGTTACAGTCGAAGATTAATTTAAACCACCTCTGCGTGTTGCCTTTGTTGGATTAGGCCACTCGCCTGGTTTTCCTGTTCTTGGATTAATAGGTAAAACACTTTTATCGCGAGGAGTTTTTGAGTTGTCTTCGCTCGCCATATAAACCATAATTGCGGCTAAAATGGCATTGTTGCGTACATCATCAAAAACAATTTTGTCGTAGGTATCACGATTGGTATGCCATGTATAATTTCCATATGACCAGCTTAATGAACTTATGGAGAAAGCCGGCGCACCTGCTGCAACGAATGAGGCAAAATCAGATCCGCCACCACCTGGTGAACCCGGGAAATTAGTGGTGATATGTTGACGGATATTACCAGGCACTTTCGATAACCAACGGTTAATGTATTCATAAGAATGAAGGAATCCCTGTCCAGATATATTGGTTACTCTTCCTGTTCCATTATCCTGGTTAAACAAAGCCTGAAGATTATTCACAATTTCAGGATGATCTTCCACGAATGCACGTGAACCATTCAAACCTTGTTCTTCGCTTCCCCAATGACCCACAAGGATGGATCTTTTAGGGTTGGGTAATATTTTCTTCAGGATACGCATAGCTTCCATCATGGTAAGTGTTCCTGTACCATTATCGGTTGCACCTGTACCACCATCCCATGAATCGAAGTGGGCAGACAACATCACATATTCATCTGGTTTTTCGGAACCTTTTATTTCAGCAATGGTATTAAAAGTAGGTTGTACACCTGTTTCTTTTGAATCGGCGCGTACACTTATTTGTGGTTTGCTACCAGATTCAGTTAAACGATAGAGTAAACCATAATCTTCCAATGCAAGATCAACAGTCGGTGTTTTTTTAGTGTTAGCGCTAAAAATTTTATTTACCCCAAAACCATTTGACCAATTAGATTGTACCACACCTAAAGCACCTGCATTTTCCAATGCAACCGCAAGGGTACGGGCATTATATCCGGTTTTTGCGATGCGTTTTGACCATGCCTGGGTTTGCTCGCTTCTTTCTTTTTTCATTTTCTCTACAGACTCTTTGGTACCAAATTCTTCCCAGTTATAATCAGGTCTGCCAGTAGGCTGAACCATTGATACCAATACAAATTTTCCTTTAACAGTAGGTAACCATTGCTGAAAAGCAACAGAGTCGGCCAGGTCTGGAATAATTACGGTTTCACCGGTTACAGTTTTTCCACCGGTACTAGGGCTCCAGGCTAATTGGGTGCCTTCGAGCGATTTGGTCCAGGGTGCAACCATATCAATATGTGTTATACCACGCTCCCATCCGCGCCATTCGCCCCATTTTTCGTTACGAGCAGTAATGCCCCAACCTGCATACTTTGATACGGCCCAATCGTTTGCCTGTTTCATTTTTGGGCTTCCTACTAAACGTGGGCCAATACCATCCATTAATTCATGTGCAAGTTTCTCTAATTGAGAATTCTCGGTACCTTCTTTCACTATGGCATCTACAATAGGATCTTTGATTGCCTGCTGCTGGCCACCAAAACCGGGGCGTTGTGCAAAGCCGGTTTGCGCTGTACATAGTATAGCAGCAAAGAAAAGTGCGGAGGCCATATACCTGATACGACCATTTCGCAATAAGCTAGTGTTGGTTTTCATGTCCGTAAGATAGCTAAACACCCGGTAAAGTAAAAGCAGGGCATTTTTTTTAGGATGAACGGGGCAAATGGTGTTTATAGACCATAGACCATGGTCCATGGTCCATGGTCTATGGTCTATGGACTATTGTCTATACGCCATACACGTGTCCAATCATGTAGTTACCTAGGACTAACCAACCCGATCCCTGTTATATACTTTCCATTAAACCGATAATTTGGTCGTCTTAAATTAATCATAAATGTGTCTAGCGCCTGCTGAATGATAGTGATATCCTGAGGACGGGCTTTTCGGATTTCTTCAAAGGAACTGCGTGGTTTTTTGGTATAGGCCACAAGACTATCCCACGAGACAGGGTTGGGAAAAGTTACCAGGCAGCTTGTACTTTCCATTTTTTTATAAGGCCAGTAATGCCAACCGATATTATTTTTCTCCAGTAATTTTCTGAATGCTAAAATCCAGTTGTCGTCATTTTCCCCTGTTTCACCAACATAAATCGGCACATTGTATTTATCACGAAAATCAACATAATCCTTAATCACATCCTGCGTGGTATCTGTCCAGTATTTATGAAAACTATACACAAGTTTTTTATCGAAGGGCGGTGAGAAAACATCAAATCTCGAAGCCCATTGGGAACCCTCTAGAAAAATGAGGTGATTTTTATCAACTTGCCTGATGGACTGAACCATGCGTTTGTATAAAGGTTCAAGTAAGGGATTCAATTTATCCTGGTCAAAAAAATGTGCGATTGGTTCGTTTAATAAATCATACCCTAGAATGATTGTTTCTTTACTGTACCGATGCGCAATTGATTTCCAGATGTCAATCGCTTTTTGTTGACACCCACTATCCGTATACAGAAAAGGATACCCATAACTATTGTCAATATTATCGCCGGTTTGTCCACCAGGTGCACCATGCATATCGAGTAACAGATATAAGCCCGCTTTCTTGCACCACTGAATTACCTTATCAAGATAAAAGAACCCCCTTGTGCTGTCGTTTGCACCCAGGTATGATTCATTGGTAAACAAACGATAATCAAATGGCAGCCGCACAGAATTGGCACCCATTTTTTTAATCAGTTGTATATCGGTTTCGGTAATATAGCTTTCAAGGTATTGTTTCCAAAATTTTGTATTCGCTGTTGGACCCACCAATTCTAACAACACTTGTTCTATCATCCATGGCGCATTTACTTTTTCAAATTTGAACATGTAACCTTCAGGTAATAACCAGTTTCCCAGATTCGTTCCTTTGATAAGCAAGGGTTTACCATCTGGAGCTATGATTTCTTTCCCCTTAACCGATACAAAAGAAGTTTGCGCTTTAATTGATAAGGAATAACAAATAAATACAATTAGCAATAGGTATTTCATGACCGCAATCTTTGGTTAACAATTTATGCATAAAAGCCTTTAAATACTCCTGGTCGCGGTTAAATGTAAACAGCTGTTAGTTTTCCATAGTTCAGAAAAAGGTAATAATACGTCAACCGTTTGTCATTGAAAATAATGGGATCGTAACAATTAACTGGTCTTAACAAAATATTAATTGTAGTTTTGACACTTCAATTTGAATCTCTGTTTTTGAGATTGGATATTTTACCACCAAGTATGGTGGGCCTACATTCGGAGGACCTTATATGGCAGTATATTGGTTCTTATTAAGCACCAGAAAGCCCCCTAACCGGGGGCTTTTCCATATATTATTTTACCAGATTAATTCTCTTAGGTCAACCGTTTTTTTGTCGGTGGGAACTTTTTTCAATGCTGGAGTAGCATTGTGTGGCAACATAGTAAAGGAAGAAAAATCGCCGAGGTAATCAAACAAAAATTGTTCTTCAAAATAATATCGCTGGTGGTGCCCATCAGATTTTCCATTGAGCTTTATTTCAACAGGTTTACCTTTTTTCAATTCTGCCAATTTAAAAGTAGCTGTTCGTTTGGGATACCAGGTATAATTCGGACCGTTGAAAAAAATCGACAATTCTTCCTCATTTTTTATTTGAAGAAAATCAATTCCGATCGAACTGGATGACTGTGTAAAAAGATGGTATGATGATTTCCAGTTGAAGAGTTTATCTTTTTCATTTGAAGAAAAATCATCCAGTAAAAAAAGCATGGTATACTTATTTAGTCCTTCTATATCTTCTGTGATATTGGGCAAATAAAGTGTTCCATCTTTTACAAACCCACCCGGAGATTTTTGGTCGGGCCAACTAAGCCAATCACGGCCTTTTTCAAAAATTTTCTCTCCCTTTGCAAAGAGACTTGCATTTCTGAAAACCTGAATTAGTTTGATAGATTTTTTCAGATTATAGACTTCACTCGGTTTCATAATCTTACGATAAACTTATTGTATTATTTGCATAAAAAATAACTATGACAGAAACGAATTCAAAAACATGTTATCTGTTGATTTTGAGAAATAGGGAATTATAGGATTCTTATTTCAAAACAACAACCATTGCTGTCCGGTAGAGAAATGCACACTGCTCTGAAATGCTTCTGCAACAATCATCTTGTCAAAAGTTGAAAACAGACCCCTTGCTTTTTTAATTGCCCGTTACTATGGCAAAAGTTATCATTATTCCATTTTAGCAATGAGTAAAGCCGATCATGCTTCTGTTCAAAATTCAATATTACTCCTGGTTACCTACCTGTTCCCATCCGCCCCAGGCGGAATTGGCCTCTGACTAAATCTGCTACGCATGATTTAGTCTGTCTACGCTGCGCTTGACACCAATGCCAATTACGGCCTGTAAACAGGTCCTGATTGTATGTATTCTTTTTTATCTACCCTATTTACCTTGCTTCAATTGCTTTCCCTGCTAAACATTTGTTTGCAGCTTGCGGCTTGAAGCTTGTAGCCAATTTTCCCCGGACAGCAATGAACAACAACCACAAACTTTTTCTTACTAAAACAGATAGTAAAGGCACCAAAAGTCTTCATGAAAAATATTACCCATTTTAATTTCTTGAGCTAGCTTTAAATTTAGTTTTATTGATTCTTGGCGGATTATCTAATGGGTAGTTAAATGCTACACTATTCAAATAAGCAGCAACACGTAATCTCTCTATCCAGGTTAGATTACGATAATAGCTTGCATGATTAGCTGCTTCCTCTACGGTTTGCCCTTTAAATGCGGTCCTATCTAATTTATAAATAGCCATACCCAAATATACAAAACATCAATAAGCCTTTTGTAAATGAGGAAAATGAAATGTGTGAAGTTGAATAAAATACAGATGGAGCTTTGGCTATCTGACTATACGGATAGAGACAAAAAGCATTCCTATACTTATCCAGAGGCTTTCTTTGTGATCAATCCAACTTCTCTGCCATCGCTAAAGCGTTGGTGACACACGATAGGCGAACAAGTAGCTCGATATCGGCTTGAAACCTTGGGTTTGGGTCAACTCAAAGAGCCTTCTATTGAAGATTATGCATCGCAGTGTTATCGCTAGGATTTATCTAACAAAGTGTTTGAAGACCTTGCCAAATTATACGGAGTAACAACCCGATTTATTTGGGTTCAATAAGATCCCATAAATTTCCATACAGGTCACTAAATACCAATACCCTGCCATAGCTTTCCTCACTTGGAGGTCGTACTATCTTTACATCATTCTTCAATAGTAATTCATAGTATTTATTGAAGTTGTCCGTATAAAGAAATAAAAACACCCTGCCACCGGTTTGATTGCCGATTACATTTAGCTGTTCAGTTGATGAAGCTTTTGCCAATAATAAATGACAACCTTGGGTTGGCGCATTTGCAGGTTTAATCCTGACCCATCTTTTATCAGGACTTAAAACAGTGTCCTCAATTAACTCAAACCCTAATTTATTGACATAAAAGTCAATTGCTTCATCATACTCTTTTACAACCAGGGAAATTTGGGCTAAGAATTGTTGCATAGTGCAAAGTAAATGCTACAACTGAGAATATAAAAAGCCCATAGAATTAGGTCTATGGGCTTTTGCGTAAGATAGGTCCACCTTCGCTAAAGCTACGGTGGACAAGTAGCGGGATCGGGAGTTGAACCCGAGACCTTTGGGTTATGAATCCAACGCTCTAACCACCTGAGCTACCCCGCCATTCGTAAATTTTCATTTACGGGGTGCAAATATAGGGGTTCAGTCTTAGTATGCCAACATTTTCGCAATCCTATTCGATACAGTATTTGCGTTGGGCAGCATGGCTGCTTCCAGGGCAAGATTTATGGGTACTGCCGGTAAATTAAGTGACCCTAATACTTCCACCCGGGCATCGAGGAAATGGTAACATTGGTTACTTATCCGTAGCGCCAGGGCTTCCGCAAATGAATTATTCTGCTGTTCTTCACTCAATACCAATACTTTGCCATGCTTTTTAACCATTTGGTATATCTGCTCTTCATCCAAGGGAAACAGGGTTCTTAAGTCAAGTATTTCAACCTGACCGCCAAAATTTTGCGCCGCAGATTTGGCCCAGTAAACACCCATTCCATAGGTAATTACGCAAACCGTTTCCCCCTTCTTCACTTTTTCCGGATCTGCTGCCAATACGACGTTTGCTTTACCAAAAGGCAAAATATAATCTTTATCAGGCTCCACTGTTTTAGCATCCTCTGTACCCGGTACTTTGCTCCAATAGAGTCCCTTATGTTCCAGCATAATCACCGGATTTGGATCATGGTAAGCAGCTTTCATCAGGCCCTTCATATCGGCAGCATTGGAAGGATAGGCTACTTTGATGCCTTTAATCGTCAACAAGGTGCTTTCTACACTTCCGCTGTGGTACGGACCACCGCCACCATAAGCACCGATAGGCACCCTTAAAACCATGCTCACAGGAAACTTTCCATTCGATAAATAGCATGATTTGGATAATTCTGTTACCAACTGATTAAAGCCGGGATATATATAATCCGCAAACTGTACTTCCACCATGGGCTTTATACCCAATGCCGAAAGGCCGGTTGTTGAACCTACTATATATGCTTCCTGAATCGCGGTATTGAATACCCGGTGATCACCAAACTTATCTGCAAGCGTCGCAGCTTCCCTAAACACACCGCCTAAGCGGGCCCCTACGTCCTGACCATACAATATAGCTTCCGGGTGAGCTTCCATCAACTCTTCTATGGCATGAAGCGCCGCATCAACCATCAAAACTTTCTCGCCATTTTTTGGGGATCGCTGCCCCTTTTCCTCTCGTACCGGTGTTGGCGCAAATACATGCTCTTCTACCGTTGAAGGATCTGGTTCAGGAGATAACTGTGCGCGTTGAAAATCGGCCAGTACTTTCTCTGTTGCTTCTTTTTCAATGATACTGATCTGGTGTTCGGCAATACCAACATCTGCCAATAATAGGCGAAGTTTTGGAAGGGGATCATAAGAGCCATGTTTCAGCAGATCTTCCCTGTTCCGGTAAAATTCTCTACGCACCCCACTGGTATGATGACCTAGTAATGGCACTTTTGCATGAACCAATGCTGGTTTTCTCTCTGTACGTGTATATTCAATGGCTTCAGCCATAGTTTCATAACTCCTGATAAAATCGCTGCCATCACATTGCCATCTTTTCAATCCTTTAAATCCTGCAGCATAATCATAAGCGTTCATGGCCCTTACTTCTTCAGCAGATGCACTGATACTCCATTGATTATCCTGAACCAGGTATATTATTGGCAATTGCTTTAGTACAGCAAATTGTAAAGCTTCACTTACTTCTCCTTCTGTTACACTACCATCACCCAATGAACAAACTACAATGGGTAATTGTCCATCTGCTTTTGGCAATTTATCAGAAGCTGTAAGCTCGAGGTACTGTATTCCTTGTGCCAATCCGGTAGTAGGTATGGTTTGCATACCTGTAGCACTACTCTGGTGAATGATAAAAGGGCGTTTTTCATCGCGACTGCTGGGATGACAATAATAGGAACGACCACCAGAAAATGGGTCCTCTTTTTTTGCCAACAATTGAAGCATAAGTTCATATGGCTGGAAACCAATTGAAAGCATAATGCTATCGTCGCGGTAATAAGGGCTTACCCAATCGCATGGCAATAACTGCATTCCCGTTGCCAGTTGAATGGCTTCATGCCCTCTCGAAGTAGAATGTACATATTTACAAATCGATCGGTTGGCATCATAAGTATCACACATGGCTTTGGCAGTTACCATGTATTTATATGCCTGCAATAATATTTCTGGCGTAAGCATCAATCGTATTAACTGGTGGGTTTAGTTATTTGATTTCCAATTCAAACATTTTCTCTTCTTTCAGGTAACCTTCCAGGATATCTCCAACCACACATTCACCTACACCGGCAGGTGTGCCGGTAAATATCATGTCGCCGATATTTAAAGAAAAATATTGACTGATATGTGCGATGATAAAATCACAATTGAAAATCATATTAGCAGTATCCCCATTTTGCACCACTTCTTTGTTCTTTAGCAAAGAAAATTGCAATGGCCTTTTTAATGTATCTGGTTGTATGGGTGTCCATTTACCTATTACGGCAGACTGATCCCAGGCTTTGGCTTTTTCCCAGGGTAGTCCTTTTTTCTTTAACTCAGCCTGCAGGTCGCGTGCGGTAAAATCGATACCAACTGTAATGGCGTCGTAATAACGATTGGCCTGGTGTTCCTGGATGTATTTTCCATTTTTCGAAATCCGCAATACCAGTTCACCTTCATAATGAAGTTCGTTGGTGAATGCCGGATAATAAAAAGGTGTGTTGGGTTGAAGTAGTGCCGATTTAGGTTTCATAAAAATCACCGGCTCTTCAGGAACATCGTTTCCCAATTCTGCTGCATGCGCCACATAGTTCCTGCCTACACAAAAAATTTTCATACACATTAATTTAATATTACCAGAAATCAATCAAATACCCTGACTGAATAGGGTTGGGTTCTTCAAAAGAGGATCAAGGATAATATTGAAACAGAGAACGAATAAACGCAAATGTATATTATAAAAAATTGAGGTTATTTGCCATATTCATGGTTTTTTCAAGTCCAATGGTAGCAAACGACTCGATTATTTCAACAGATTTATCGATTTTCTGCTGTACAACAGGCTGTTCTGCAGGTAACCATTTACCCAATACAAAATCTACCTGTTTGCCCTTGGGGTACTCGTTTCCAATACCAAACCTAAGTTTAGGATATTGGTCGGTGCCTAATGTAAGTTGAATGTCTTTCAATCCGTTATGACCCGCATCGGACCCCGAACCTCTCAACCTGAGTTTACTTAATGGCAGGGCAAGGTCATCAACAATGGTTAAAGTATTGGCCAGTTCAATTTTCTCGCGATCCATCCAATATTTAAATGCTTTACCGCTTAGGTTCATGTAAGTAGTTGGTTTGATACAGACAAATGTTCTACCCTTCCACTTTACTTCTGCTATCTCAGCCAACCTATCTAATTTAAAGAAGCCATTATGTTTCAATACAAAGGCACTAAGCACATCGAACCCGATATTATGCCTGGTATGCTTGTATTCATCGCCGATATTACCTAACCCGATTATCAGAAACTTGTTCATAGTTAAGACAAAAATAACCCAACCATTTGATCCATAAACCAAATAAAAAGAAGGTATTTCATTGATATAATTTAATTTTCAAGCCGAAGTACCCCCTTTCTATGAAATTTCTCCACTTTTTCAATAAGATCATCAATATTGGTGTGCTGGCGGAGTTTGATGCCATAGAAAGAAAAAAGACACGTGTATTGAATTTTATGGTGCTTTTAGGCTCATTGCACAGCCTTGTTTTTATATTCATTAATCTGATTGAAGGTCATTACTGGAATTCGGGGTTATTGAGTTTAAATTTTTTGGGGGGAATGATTTTTTTGGTCATCAATTATTTCCGTTTTGCTCATATTGCCCGTATCGTGTTTACTGTTTTGTCTACCAGCGTGCTATGTCTGAGCGCTATAAAATTCCAAAATGGTAATGAGTATTATCTTATCACCAATCTGGTAGTTATCAGTTTGATTTTTAAGAAGAGTTCAACCATTATATGGCTTTCTATACTTAATATAATCTGCTTTATTTTCCTCCGTTTCACAGATACCACTCCCTGGATGTTAGAGCAATTACCACATTCGAGAGTCTTGATTAATATGACCAGTGCTGTTATCCTTGCTTTTTTAGGGTTGATATTTTATCGGTCCGAACAACAGTTTTATGAAACCCGGCTTCAGCAGAGTCAGCTCAGTCTGGAAAAGAAGAACCATGAACTAACCGATTCAAACACTACAAAAGAAAAACTCTTCTCCATTATTGCACATGATTTACGATCACCCATTGCACAATTGAAAAGCACATTAGATCTGTTGAAACAGGAGCAACTTACAAATGAACAATTCACCACTATCACGGATCATATTTCGCTGAATGTAAAACAATTACAGGGTGGCCTGGATAATCTTCTGCAGTGGAGTAATAGTCAATTAGAGGGCATTGAGGTTGCTGCTCAAAAAATAGATTTCCGGCAATGTTTGGATCAGGCACTTTCCATGCTTCAGGCTGAGATTGAAAATAAAGGCATACAGGTAGAAGTTATTGCAGAAGGTGGCCCGATATGGGTTGATCCAAATCACCTGCAGATTATTTTAAGAAACTTATTATCCAATGCAATTAAATACAGCTATAAAAATGGAACGATACGTATAAGTCACCGTACGTTAAACCACGAAGCAATTATTGCCATAGCTGATGAAGGTGATGGAATGGATAAACCAACCCGGGAGGCTTTATTTTCGGCAGCGAATATCATTTCACGAAGGGGTACGCTGAATGAAAAGGGAACTGGTCTTGGTTTGAAACTTTGTAAAGAGTTTGTAGAAAAAAACAATGGTCGGATATGGGTAGAGCCAAATACACCCAAGGGGGCTGTTTTTTATGTTTCCATCCCGGCTACTATATAAAAAAATAACCCCGGCATTTTGTACCGGGGTTAAAATATTGGAGTTGATTCCCATTATTTTTTCTTCTCTTCTTTAGCAGCAGAAGCTTCTTCCTGCTTTAATTGACGTGTCATTACCACCGAAGCGATAGGAATACGTGGAGAGTTGAGAATTTCCATGTTATCTGCTTTCACATCTTCAACACGGATATTACCATTCAGTTCAAGTGAAGTAATATCAACAGAGATGTTTTCTCTCAGATCTTTAGGAAGTGTTTTTACTTTCAGTGCTTTCATTTTGGTAACCAGTTTACCACCTTCTTTCACACCTACAGATGTACCAACAAATTTGAGTGGTAAAGTAGCAATTACTTTTTTGTCGTCTACCAGTTCAAGCAGGTCAACATGGATTAATGAATCATCCACTTTGTCGAACTGAAGATCTTTCAGAATACATTTAAAAGTTTTGCCATCTACTTTAACTTCTGCCAGCTGGAATTCACTTGTGTAAACTAAGGGCTTGAAAGCCTTTGCAGGAGCGTAGAAATTGATCTCCTGTGCACCCCCGTAAATTACACCTGGCACGTTTTCCTGAGAGCGAATCTGGCGGGCGGCTTTTTTGCCATGCTCGGTCCTCAGTTGTCCTTCGATTGTAATTGTTTTCATGTTTAAAATTTTGGACGGCAAAAGTACGGGAAAATCTTCGATTTTGAGCTTCAAGCCGCAAGCTTCAAGCTGCAAGGACGGCAAATAATTTAAATAGGCGTATAAATTAGTGAAAATCAATAATTTATACGCCTATTTAAATTACACGGCTTGCAGCTTGAAGCTAGTACTGTCCGGGGAAACTTGGCTTCATGCTTCAAGCCGCAAGCTGCAAGTCTTGATTGATGCTTGTCTTAAGCCTTCTGCTATTAATGGAATAAATGAATGGGGTATAATTTAAAATGAACTGGTTAATGAATTAGTTGATTCCTGCTAATGCACTATCCGCTATAAATAGAACGCAGATTATCATGATTTTCAAGATTT
>CAZTCS010000059.1:0-1657 GCA_964611995.1 uncultured Sediminibacterium sp.
GTATAAAAAGAAATCCCTTTGCAATTGCAAAGGGATTTCTTTTATGTGTATCAGTAATAACTGATGAACTTTTAAATTAGTAACCCATACCACCCATATCAGGAGCGCCAGCATGACTATGCGCAGCTTCTGGTTTTGGTTTGTCTGCAATTACGCATTCTGTAGTCAGTAACATTGCTGCAATAGAAGCTGCATTTTCAAGTGCTACACGACTTACTTTGGTAGGATCAATTACACCTGCTTTAAACAGGTTTTCGAAAACTTCTGTACGGGCATTGAAACCGAAGTCGGCTTTACCTTCTTTGATTTTTTGAACCACAATAGAACCTTCAATACCGCTGTTAGCAACGATCTGACGTAGAGGCTCTTCGATAGCTCTCTTTACAATCTGGATACCAGTTGCTTCGTCTTCGTTAGCGCCTTTCAGTTTTTCCAGAGATTCTACTGCACGGATGTAAGCCACACCACCACCAGGTACAATACCTTCTTCAACTGCCGCACGTGTAGCATGTAAAGCATCGTCTACACGATCTTTTTTCTCTTTCATTTCTACTTCTGTAGCAGCACCTACGTATAATACTGCAACACCACCACTTAATTTAGCCAGGCGTTCCTGTAATTTTTCGCGATCGTAATCAGAAGTGGTATTTTCAATTTGCGCTTTGATTTGGTTCACACGCGCAACGATATCAGCTTTTTTACCTTTACCGCCAACAACAGTTGTATTGTCTTTGTCGATGGTAACAGAAGCAGCTTGACCCAAATAAGAAAGGTCAGCATTTTCCAGTTTGAAACCTTGTTCTTCACTTACAACAGTACCTGCAGTTAAGATAGCAATATCGGTCAACATTTCTTTTCTGCGGTCACCAAAGCCCGGAGCTTTAACAGCGGCTACTTTAAGGGTGCCACGTAATTTATTCACTACCAGTGTAGCCAGTGCTTCACCTTCAAGGTCTTCAGCAATGATCAACAATGGACGGCCGCTTTGAGCTACTTTCTCCAGGATATGGAGGATATCTTTCATAGCGCTGATCTTTTTATCGTAGATCAGGATATATGGATTCTGTAATTCAGCTTCCATTTTTTCGCTATTGGTAACAAAGTATGGAGAGATATAACCACGATCGAATTGCATACCTTCTACTACATCAACAGTAGTATCAGTACCTTTTGCTTCTTCAACAGTGATAACACCTTCTTTACCAACTTTACCCATTGCAGTAGCAATCAGTTTTCCGATTTCATTATCGCTGTTGGCAGAAATAGTTGCAACCTGCTCAATTTTTTTAGAATCGTTACCAACGGTTTGAGACTGTGCTTTCAGGTTTTCAACCACTTTAGCTACAGCTTTGTCGATACCGCGCTTCAGGTCCATTGGATTAGCACCTGCAGCAACGTTTTTAAGACCTTCGCTAATGATAGCTTGTGCTAATACAGTAGCAGTAGTAGTACCATCACCAGCAATGTCAGCAGTTTTAGAAGCTACTTCTTTCACCATCTGAGCGCCCATGTTTTCAATAGCGTCTTCCAGTTCAATTTCTTTAGCTACAGTAACACCATCTTTAGTTACAGAAGGAGCACCGAATTTTTTCTCAATAACCACATTACGACCTTTTGGTCCGAGGGTTACTTTAACCGCATTAGCCAGGGTATCAAC
>CAZTCS010000059.1:1709-23377 GCA_964611995.1 uncultured Sediminibacterium sp.
TATTGAAAATTTGAAGCTGAAGTATATTTTCAAATTTTCAAATTACCACATTTTCAAATTTTTATACAATTGCCAACAAATCGCTTTCGCGCATAATAAGGAGGTCCTGTCCTTCAATCTGAATTTCAGTACCCGCATATTTGCCGTATAGAACGTTGTCACCCACTTTTACGGTCATGGGTTCGTCTTTTTTACCAGTACCTGCGGCTACGATGGTACCTCGCTGTGGTTTTTCTTTCGCTGTATCAGGGATAATAATTCCGCCGGCAGTTTTTTCTTCAGCAGCGGCCGGCTTAACAATTACTCTATCGTGAAGGGGAGTAACGTTGAGTTTCTTAGCCATACGTTATTGGTTTTTAATTTATTAAGGTTAAAAATCTTTTACCCATTCATCTATAATTGTGCCACCCGGGGCGAACAGGTCAAAATTGCAGATTTCCTGCTCCGGAATGCCCTGGACAAGCTTTTCTACTGTCAGAACGGGCGGCAAAGATGCAGTAAGTTTCTGGTTTATAGTGTCAAATTTTCATTTGCCCCCTCGGATAAAATTTCTATTTACCGCAATCCAAGTCTAAACGAATGCCGTATCTGTATAAAATGCAATAACATGAAACTACTCAAAAGGATATTAAAAGGGGTGGGGTTACTGGTACTCGTATTGTTTGCCGGTTTGTTCATATATGCAAATAGGGCAAAACCATCATTGGGTGAAAGGGTATATATGGAGAACCCTACCCAAATTGTCGTAATGCAATTTCCAGAAAGCTTTTCCGGCAAAGACTCCACGGAAATGGAAGCCTATTTTATGCAACAAGAAGGTGTTTATTCCAATGTTATCAGTTTAAAAAGCCAGACCCTTTGCGTTACCATCGACCCACGCAAAACCAGCAGGACTGCCATACTTGACCTGGCAAAGGATTATCATCCTGGTCTGGTAGAAAGACAACCCCTTCAATCAAGGGCAGAATGTCCGGTAAATATGCATGCTTTCCGGAAACTTACTTATGCCTTAAACATCCGTAAATAATCATTCAAAATACAATCACCATTAAATTAAAAAAACCATGAAAAAAACATTTTTAGGGGTTACCGCAATTGCCTTAGTGGTTGCGATAAGTTTTACAGCTTGTAAAAAAGACGATACAATGCCTGTAAACAGCGGTAGTGATTTATACAAAAGACTTGGAAGCAATGCAGGTATTAAGAAAGTAGTAGATGATTTTATTGGAATTGTAGTGGCTGATAATGTGATTAATGGCTTTTTTGCCAATACTGCTAAATCTCAGGAGCGTGTTGATGACCTGAAAATGCATCTGGTTAACCAGATTGGTGAGGCAGTTGGTGGACCAGAAAAGTATACTGGTTTATCGATGAAAGCCGCTCACGTGGGGTTAGGAATCAAAGACGTTCATTTTAATGCATTGGTTAATGATCTGGTTGCTGCCCTGAAAAAGAACAATGTTAGTGATGCTGACGTGAACACCATTGGTGGTGCACTTGTTCCATTGAAGGGCGACATCGTAGAACCTTAATCCGGACGGGTTATGTATAGGTTGTATCAAGGTTAAACCTGTCCGTTCCCGGACGGGTTTTTTCATTTTGACATGCATCCTGAATTCAATACCTTTGCAACTTTCCAATAAGTTCTTACCAGATGATCAGTAGAAGAAATATCCGTGTTAAAGTAATGCAGCTGCTTTACATGATAGAGGCTGCAGATACCAGCGTAACACGTCAGAAGCCTGAAATTGAATTGAAGAAGCAATTTGATCAGACAACTTCCCTGTTTGTATACCTGCTTTATTTTATGACAGAAATTGCCCGTTATGCCGAAACAAATGCGGTAAAGCGTGCATCCAGAAACCTCCCCACGAGTGCCGATTTAAATGTAAATACCAAAATCGCAGGTAATGAGTTTTTATGGCAGATTTTAGAGTCAGCAACCTTCCAAAGGGCCAAAGAAGCCCATTTTCCAGAGAAAATACTCGATAAGGACCTGGTTCAGAAGATTTACCAGCAACTAACTGAGCTTCCACAGTATCAGGAATATATTGCGGTTCAGGGTAGAGATAAGGCAAAAGAAAAAGAAATTATTAAAATCATCTTTACCCATTTGATGTTACCAAATGAGTCGTTTATCAGCCATTTGGAAGAACATTTCAATAACTGGGATGATGATGCCGAAATGATGGAGCAACTCATGCTCAATTATATTCAAAAGCCTGCAAGTTATAATCTCCAGGAAATGATTAGTCAGGAAAAATGGCAGTTTGCCAAAACACTGCTTATAACAAGTATTGAAAAGAAGGAACTGGCTACTGATCTCATCAAACCAAAATTGAAAAACTGGGATGCTGAACGTATCGCATTATTAGATATGGTCTTAATGCGCATGGGAGTTTGTGAGCTATTATATTTCGAAACCATTCCTACAAAAGTTACCATCAACGAATATATCGATCTGGCTAAGGAATACAGCACCCAGCAAAGCGGACAGTTTGTAAACGGTATCCTGGATAATATTCATAAAGAACTTACTGATGCAGGTAAAATCCAGAAAATAGGAAATAGCAAATTCGGAATAAGAAATATTTATATTATGGGTTTTGTTTTCATAAGACGGATAGTCTTGGGATTTGTTATCGGGGGGTGGCTAATAGCTTGTGCAGGACCCGATACAAAATCTCCCCTTACTAATCCAAAATTGATCGATACGGCGAATTACACAACCATACAGTGGCTTGATTCACTGGTAGATTTTGGAACAATAACCCAGGGAGAGAAAATTCAACTTAAATTCAGGTTCAGGAATACAGGAAATAAGCCATTGTTTATAACAGATGTGAGGGCAGGCTGTGGTTGCACGGTTCCTGATTATACAAAAGAAGCAGTAGTTCCAGGGGGAGAAGGGGCCGTAACAGCGGCATTCGATACCAATAAGGCTATGACGGGAGATACCAGAAAAACAGTACTGGTATTTACAAATACTTTTAATGGTAGCGAACACACCCTTATCTTTACAGGCCATGTTAAGGGCAAAGAAAATTAATTCGTCATTTTTCATTTAAACAAATAACAATGTTTTATCTCAATTCAGTATTACTTGCCGCTGGTGGTCAGCAGGGTGGTGGAATGGTTCAATTGGTAATGATGGGTGCTATCATCCTTGTTTTTTGGTTGTTTATGATTCGTCCACAAGCCAAAAAAGCTAAAGAGCAAAAGAAGTTCGTAGAAAATATGCAAAAAGGTGATAGAATCGTTACCATCGCTGGTATCCATGGTGTCATCAATAAAATCAATGAAGACAATACTATCCAGTTGGAAGTAAGTCCTGGCAGCTACCTGAAAATCGAAAAGTCATCCGTTAGTATGGAGTGGAGTGCTGCTATTAATAAGTCTGCAGACAAAAAATAAATCAACCTTAAACAGGTAGAAAATAAAGGTCCGGGAATGCACTTTCCGGACCTTCTTGTTTTATCTTTAGTCTATGTTGAAAATCGGACTCACAGGAGGTATTGGTAGCGGCAAATCAACCGTTGCAGGAATTTTTCAAGTACTGGGGATTCCTGTATTTGATGCTGATGCAAATACCAAAATTATTATGGAGTCAGATGCAACCCTTCAGTCAGGAATAAGGTCACTTTTTGGAAATGATTCATTTATTGATGGTCGATTAAACAGAAAATTCATTGCAGAAATTGTTTTTAGGAATCCGGAACAATTAGAAAAATTGAATGCGCTCGTTCACCCTGCGGCCATTCGTGCAGCAGAAGTATGGGCGGATAAACAGAAATCTGCTTATGTGATCAAAGAAGCAGCTTTATTCTTTGAAGCTGGCTCTGCCGAGGGGATGGATTATATCATCGGAGTATATGCGCCAAAACATATCAGGATTAAACGGGTGATGGATAGGGATGCTGTATCAAGAGAAGCAGTACTCGACCGTATGAATAAACAAATTCAGGAAGAAATTAAAATGCGGTTATGTGATTATGTGATTCTCAATGACGATCAACACCTGCTTATTCCACAGGTGCTACAGTTGCATGAACAGTTTTTAAAAGAAGTTAACGATTATTCAAATGAATAAAATCAATGTATTAGAAACTTTTGATCAGGTTAATGGATACTGGAATCCTTTGGTAGCAGGATCTTTAAATGGGCAAGAGGTAAAGCTGGTAAAATTTCAAGGGCCATTTACCTGGCACCACCATGATCATGAAGATGAGTTATTTTATGTAGTGAAAGGCTCTTTTGTAATGGAGTTCAGGGATAAAGATGTTTTACTAGAAACGGGAGATTTTCTTATTGTTCCCAAAGGAGTAGAACACAGGCCCAACGCTAAAGAGGAGGTTTGGGTAATGTTATTCGAACCAGCTACTACATTAAATACAGGCAATGTTCAAAATGAATTCACTAAAACAAACCTTACTAGAATATGATTGCTGAAACACCCGCACCTCCTTATTACGCAGTAATATTTACGAATGCACTTACTGATAATACAGAAGGTTATGAAGCTATGGCAGACAAAATGTGTGAAATGGCATTACAATCACCTGGTTGTCTTGGTTTTGAATCAGTGAGAAATGGGATGGGGATAACGATTTCCTATTGGACAGATCTTGAAGCTATAAAAAACTGGAAAGCCAATATTGATCATATTGAAGCTCAAAAAAAGGGGCGGGATATTTGGTATCAATACTTTAAAACCAGAATTTGCAAGGTAGAACGTGATTATGGTTTCGACCGGTCAGGTAGTCATACTTAATATCTATTAAATTTACAAATGATACTGGCAGAAAATCCAATCAATGAACAGGATCGTTTACAGGAATTACTTCGGTATGAAGTGCTTCATACACAATATGAAGAAGATTTTGATCAGATAGTTCAACTAGCATCATCTATCTGTAAAACACCCATTTCTACGATAACCTTATTGGATATTCACCAACAATGGTTCAAAGCAAAAATTGGTTTGGATCAACCAAGTGGCGACCGGAATACTTCTTTTTGCGGGCATGCCATCCATCAGACGGATATCATGGAAATTGAAGATGCATTAAACGATGCCCGTTTCTTTGATAATCCACTTGTACTTGGTGACCCGAATATTAGATTTTATGCTGGTTACCCATTGATAAGTCCATCCGGTTATCCCTTAGGCACGCTCTGTGTTATCGATAGAATTCCCCGAACACTCTCTGAGGAACAAAAAACAGCACTAAGAATATTAGGTAACCAGGTGATGAAAATGTTTGAGCTAAGGCTAAAAAACAAAGAAGAACTAATAAGAAACCAATTAATACAGGAGCAAAAGCAAAAACTGGAAATCTCTAAAGCCATTCAGAATAAAATTATATCCATCATAGCACATGATGTTCGTGGCCCGGTAGCATCAGTTAAAACCATGATCGAATTGAGCAACGATCAACAACTCGAACAACAAGATCAGGAAGAATTATTAAAATTGCTCGATAAACAAATGGATGCTACTTTGGATATGTTGACCAATCTGGTTGAATGGGGTAGTATACTTATTCAAAAAGATAAACCACAAACTCAAGTTCTGGATCTTAGAAAAATTGTTCAAAAAATAGTCGATAATCTTCAGCCATTTGCGAGCATTAAAAACAATACAATCGTCAATGATATTGAACCAACCTGTATTGTGCATTCCGATGAAAACACGCTAAGGTTTATTTTCCGAAACATCATCAGTAATGCGAATAAATTTACCAGTTCTGGAACTATTCGTTTAAGCAGCGAACGGGTGGAGGGCAATAAGGTTAAAATAGCTATTGCCGATACTGGATGTGGGATGACGGAAGATATGTTAAGGCAATTGTTTAATCCAGGTATACGTAATAGCAGGGAAGGAACCAATAAAGAAAAAGGGAGTGGGTTAGGATTAATTTTAGCCAAAGAATTTGCGGAGGCCCTGAAAATCGAAATGGAAGTTACAAGTACACCTGAAGTGGGAACAACATTTAATCTTTTATTCCAGCTTGCATCATAATTTATTATTCAAATAGGAAGGAAGTCTACCCAAATTTGGCATTTTTGTGTCATTACTCTAAAAAACATCGCTGTAATCTAGAATTAAGCTACAAGTAACACTTACAATAATATATAGTTTTATTTTCATATTCGATCCTCTTTCAAATTCGAGGAAGATTTGATAACAGTTCAAGACTGTTAGAATGAAATAAGGATATGATATGATTAGTTTTAGGAAAGCCACTTCCCAGGATAGCAATATAATTTTGGACATAAAATTAAAAACAGCAAAACAACTCACTGAGCCAGTTTGGGGATGGGATCCAGTAATCCAGGTAGCTTATCACGCTAAACATTTTCGTCCAGAAACCTATCAATTAATTATCGCAAATGAGCGTATAATCGGATATTTTTCCATTTACCAAACAGCTTCAAAACTGCTGTTACTGGAAACTATTGTAATTATTGATGATTTTCAACGTAAAGGGATTGGCAGTATGATTATTGATGATTTGAGAAAAATGGCCATTCAAGATTCATTTGAGATAGAATTGCAGGTTCAAAAAAATAATCCGGAGGGTAAAAATTTCTTTCTTAAAAAAGGGTTTGCCATCGATAATCATTCCTTAACGCATTACAAAATGAAATTCGTTCCCCAAAAATCAGGCGTCTATGAATTATAAGTACATTGGTGTTCAGCTAATATGCACGAGTTTAATATTCATTTGTATATTTTATACATCAAACCTAAACGCTCAATATATAACCAGTGGAAGCAGAAAGATAGATTCAATGCGGTTATATTATCTGAATGAACAATATATACAATCGTGGATAAGGTCTGATACCAATACGTATAACCAGTTGTTATGGGATAAAGATTTTGCGCATCTTGGTGCAAGTAAAGGGCGAATTATACCTCGTCGGGAATTAGCCCCAATTTTTGGAGAAAAACGATTTCATGAGATAAAATTCTTTTACGCTGACAGTGTTGAAATTCGGTTTATTAGCGATTCTATCGCATTTGTATATGCAGTAACGCCTTATGCTGGTGTCGGTTCTGAAACGATTTCTTATAGCAGGTATAATGATGTTTATATAAAAAGTAAAGACGGGTGGAAGTGTATCGCCGCTAATACTGCTAATATTACTACAGATGATTATCGGCTTCCGGAGATAAAAGACCTGCCAGACGCGATAAAACCCAATGCTTCTGCGTACCAAACACAGAAGAAAGATGAACCATTCGTGTTACAATTAAATAGGAAATGGGTTAGTGCATACGCATTAAATGATGTTTCTTTATTAAAGGGACATACTTCAGAAAAAAATTGGATATGCTATCCGGATGGAAGTCTGGTTAAAGGAAATCTAACTAGTTTTAAATCTTTATCGGGCTCAAAGTTTGAATATTCTATTATGAACGAGTTTGTTTTCTTTCCTCGTAAAGATTTTGCCGTAAGCTGGTCTGTGTTAAAATTGAATAAAGGGAACGACAAAATAAATACCTTGCAGTTATGCAATTATTATTTCTATGAGCAAGGTCAATGGAAATTGGTTTCTTTAAATGCGGTTGCAATAAAAGAGTAGCATTCTGCTGCAGGTTGTCGTGTGTTAAGGTATTTGCATAAACGATTCAACTTGTTTCTTGTACGATCTGCCAATAGGTATCAGATTATCATTTAAATGAATTTTGCCATGTTGTATATATTTTATTCGATTCTTGGCAACGATAAATGACTTATGAACCCGAATAAATAAATCTTCCGGCAATTTTGATTCAATGATTTTCATGTACCCGAGAATTACATGTTTTTGAGTACCTGCATATACTATTGCGTAGTCTTTAAGTCCTTGCACATGGGTAATATCATTGATGTTTAACCTGGTATATTTTGTGCCGGACTTAATCGTAATGATATCAGTTTCTTTTTTGGAAGGTTGTTCAATCATTTGGGCACCGGCGTGAATCAGGTCTAATAGTTCCTTTGCCCGATTACATGCCTGCTCAAATCTCGCCATTTTAATAGGTTTCAATAAATAGTCAATTACCCCGGCGTCAAATCCATCAAGTGCATATTGTCTGTAAGCAGTGGTTATTATAGTGATAGGCTTTGTTTCAAGCGCTCTTAAGAAATCAAGCCCATTAATCGTCGGCATTTCTATATCCAAAAAAAGAATGTCTGGTTTTGTTTGCTCAATTTCTTTTTTAGCGTCAGAAGGATTAAGGTGTTTACTGTGAAGCTCTAGTAGGTTTGATTTTTGAATATAATTCTCTATTACTTCCATCGCCAAAGGCTCATCATCTAGTATGACACAGGTATATTTTCTCATAATTCAATGGATAATTGAACGGAATAGGTATCTGCTTTTATCTCCTGATTAAATTGGTGTTTGTCTGGATAATATAATGCTAATCTTCTTTTTAAGTTTGTTAATCCCATCTGCTTTCCATGCTTTCGAATTGAAGCTGAGTAGCTGTTTTCACAATGAAATAATAATACATGGTCATTTAGATGGCAACTTATAAGGATAAAACTCTTTTTATCATCAGCTGCATGTACATATTTAAAGGCATTTTCAACGATCGATAATAATAGCATTGGTGCTATTTTGAATGTGCTTTTGGGTATTTCATCAATACTATATTGTATATCATATTCACTGATATCTTTCCTTAGTTTTTCAAATTCGATGTAATTAACCAGATTATTTATATCAGCTTCAAGTGGAACAGTGTTTTCGTCTGTTTCATAAAGCATATACTCCATCATATCTGATAACTTAAGGATGAGTTCGGGTGTTTTTTCGGAATTTTTTAAGGATAATGCGTAAAGATTATTCAAAGTGTTGAAGAGGAAATGAGGATTGATCTGTGCTTTAAGTAAGGTTAGTTCAGTAGATAAATAATCAATCCGCATGGCATTTATTTGTTCCTTTTGCCTGAATTGTTCTTTAAGGTAGTAAAACAAAGATGAAATCAGGATATACCTTAAAGCAAGAAAATAATTGTTCCAGAATTGAATTGGGTTTGATTTATGGGTAACAAACATTTCTGATAAACTTGGGTAATCAGCCTGGTAGCAAAAGGCAAATCCAGTCATTAAAATCAAGTGTATCAAGCAATATTCAATAAATTTCTTTTTTACATAGAATTTGGGTATCAGGTACCAAAGATTGATATAGGTAATACATGCCAATAAAAAAACACGGTAGAATAGTGAAAAGAAAAAAACAAAAGGGTGTTCAGGTAATAATCCGATTACGTCAAAGATGAAAGAGCAAAACATCGTAATCCAAAATAATACATGGTAAATGATCCATGATTTCTTTTGCTTTTTTTGCATCTTTTAAGTTTTTTGTATAGACGCAAAGGTACTGTATCATTAGACTTTCAGCTCGATCAATAACCCTGTGATACCGGTTTTTGATCGAATTCTAAAGTTGTTGGTCGGTAATGTTTAGGAGTCTTGATTTGACAGATATAATATTGAAGCTTAATGTTCTTCAATATGACCATCAAAAAACTATTGGTTTTTGCAAGTATTTTCTTTCAATTAATGGTTTCTGCCCAAACCATTACCTTAACTCAACCACCGAATGGTGGCAATCAAAAATCGACTGTTACCCAGTGGATGGGGATAGGATCAGTCACCGTGACTTACCGTGGGCCAGATGTACATGATAACAATGGAAAAGATCGCAGAGGCAAAATCTGGGGAAACCTGGTTCATAATGGGTTCGCAGATTTAGGTTTTGGACCCTCTATGGCTTCCCCCTGGAGAGCTGGTTCCAATGAAATTACCTCGATTCAATTTTCACATGCCATGAAAGTAAACGGCAAAACAATTTTACCGGGTACTTATGGGTTAATGCTGGCTTTAGACTCTTTACATTCATGGACCTGGATATTTTCCTCCGTTTCCACAAGCTGGGGTACCTATTATTACAACGAGGAAGATGATGTACTTCGCATTCCGGCAAATCCGGAAAATGCACCCTATTCAGAATGGTTAACTTATACATTTGAACAAAGGCTTGCAGCCTCATGCCAATTATGGTTGAATTGGGAAGATAAGCGTATTGGGTTTCGAATTGAACTTCCCAATGCCAACGACTTGTATGTGGCCAAAATGAAAGAAGAATTGGTAGGGTATGCAGGGTTTGATAGCCGGAATTGGATCCGAGCAGCTAAATTTTGTTTAGATAGTATGGTTCAAATGGAAAAAGGATTATGGTTCATAGACCGCGCACTTGATACTACGCGTATGAATGGGGTCATAGATGCCAATGCACTACGCATAAAATATGAACTTTTACTTCAATTATCTAAGGTAGAAGAAGCGAAGTTGGTGCTTGATCAATTGACCAGACTTAATGGTCTTGTTGTAACAGATCTCTATTTGCTTGGAAGAAACGTACTCAAAAAAGGATATGTAAAAGAGGCATCTGCAATCTTTGCATATAATAAAGATAAATTCCCGCAAGAAAAATATTGGACAAATATTGGGTTAGCATTAACCCTCACTGCTCAAGGAAAAAATACTGAAGCTATTGCATGCTGGGAGCAAGTAATTAAAAATACGCCACCAGATCGTATTGCGAGTATTCCAGAATATGAGGCACAAATAAAAAAGATAAAGGACAAAAAATAAGCTAACGTGGTGTTCCTCTATTTAAGTGGTTCTTACTCTTATTTTAGAATAATACTAATCAAATTTAGATTTTATTGCATGCTCAAATTGCAAGATTGATATGATATAAATAGACATAAGAAATATAGTTATTAAGCAAACAGGTTACCTGACCAACAAAGTTTATTTCCACTCTTGTTTACTCCCCAAGCTTAACAAAAAGCGCAATGGTAACCTTTAATGAGAACAGGCAAGGTTTAGATTTCTCATGTGTGTAATTCGCATTGGGTACGCACATCGGCCTGTATTTCTATACGGGCCCATTTTCATTAACCGGTTTTAGCCGCATTATGGATCGAATTTCACAAACATTGGGTTTGAATGTATTCATGCCAGTGTGTGTTATCTATAGGATTTAAAATAATTGAATAGGTATAATTTATGCAGACAATTACAATAACCGCAGTTGATGGGTACAAATTAAGTGCACTTTATTGCAGGCCCGTAGGTGAAAATAATGGTTACGTAGTTTTAAGTTCCGCCACAGGAATAAAAAAAGAATTCTATATTAATTTCGCCCGTTATCTGGTACAAAATGGCTACGCTGTTTTATTGTATGATTATAGAGGTATCGGCAAATCGGCTCCTGTAAACCTTCGGAAATGTGAATCCTTTATGCATGAGTGGGGTACATTAGATATGAATGCGGTATTGGATTATATGGTAACTGAAAAAAAAGCGACAGATATTATTTGGGTCGGACATAGTGTAGGAGCACAATTAGTTGGGTTTCTAAAGCATAAAGAACATATCCGGAAAGTAATTGCCATAAGTGCTGCATTTGGTTATTGGAAATATTTTCCTTCTCCCATAAAATGGAAAATATGGGGGCTCTGGTTTTTTATAGGTCCGCTTATGGTATCATTATTTGGATATGGCGCGATGAAAAGAATTGGGTGGGGAGAAAATTTGCCACGTAATATGATGAAAGAATGGAGGGAGTGGTGTTTAAGTAAAACCTACTTTACTTCAATGCTGATCAGGAAAATGCAGACCGATAAATTTTATGGATTTGATATTCCGATCACATCTGTATATATGAGCGATGACCCACTGGCAAATGATACTACAGCTCCTATGATGCTATCTTTTTTTCCGGATGCCAAGTATGAAATATTAAAACTTCATGTCGATGAGTATACGAACTGTACCGTTGGACATGTTGGTATTTTCCGGAAAAAATTTCAAAACAATCTCTGGCCAGTGTTGGTGGAAATAATCGAAGGGAATCATTTTATAAGAAAAATAAAGCGCATATAATAAGAAAGCCCATGAATAGGTATTCCAGAATACCTATTCATGGGCTTTCTTATGGTAATTAAACTATTTACCTCCAGCTACTTCACTAATCACTTTTCCAACAGCACCATTGGGCATTTGAATACTTAACATTGCTGCAACAGTAACCGCAATATCAGTCATATAATGTTCCTTGTACGTTTTACCTGGACTCACTTTCCATCCATACCAAACTAACGGTATATGAGCATCATAAGGATTCCAAACACTATGATCTGTTCCTTTGGAATTATCTTTAAACCAGGCTGGCTTTGGAATTATTTGAAGCTCGCCACTTCTGTAAGGAAAATATCCATTGATTAATCTTTCACGAATCGTATGCTGCAGGTTTGATTCTCCAAGTGTGGCTTTATCAACAACCCTGTAAACACCCTCTTCTTTTTCCATCATGTTAATGATGAATGATTTGATTTCTGAAAGATTGAGTTTTAATGAATCTATATCCTTTAAATTCAGCGCAAGGTTATAATAAGTGGAGTTGATGATGCCGCTTTTTAATTTGTATTTGGCTAAGAGTTCAGCATTTACCTTTCGAACTATTGTACCTAGTGGAATAGACCCCCCAGGTAGATTGTGTTCCTTTAAAAATGCGGGAACATGAGCAGCACCATGGTCGGCAGTTAGAAACAATAAGTAATTACCCTTACCCACTTGTTGATCCAGAAAATTCAGGAATTGTTCAATGTCTTTGTCCAGTCGCAGGTAAGTATCTTCCAGTTCAACCGCATTAGGGCCATAAGTATGACCAGCATAATCGGGTGATGAAATGCTGACTGCAAGAAAATCTGTTTCCTTACCCTTACCCATTTTTTCATTAACAGCGGCCGCTTTTGCCATTTCGAATGTATACGTGGCTGCCTGAGGAATATGGGGTAGTTTATAATAATCTTTTCCGGCATAACCCGACAGGTCGTAAGGGAAACTGGTTTTAGCTACTAATTCAGAACGTTCATAATCTTTAACATCTTCCGTGCTCTGTGTATAGGTATCAATTGGATAAAGCGTTTTCCAACCTTCTTTATAATAGGTATCCGGAAGTTTTCTGTTATTGAAGTCATTTACCCATTGAGGTAATTCTTTCATATAATAAGTGCTGGAAATGAATAGACCCTTTGATTCGTCATACCAATAAGCAGCATTGGCCGAATGACCAGCAGGAAATATGGCACCGCGGTCTTTTATTGAAATGCCGATTACCTTGCTTCTAAAATTAGTAGCAAGTCTCAATTCATCGGTTACGGTGTTCGAAACCATATTGGCCGGACTCATTTCTCCATCCTTACTGTCTGAACCAACTGTTTTAACTGTTTTATCTTCTGCACAGTAAACAGTTCTTTGCATTTTGGTATCCCACCAATTGTTGCCGGTAATACCGTTGATGGCGGGTACTGAACCTGTATAAACACATGAATGACCGCAGCCGGTTGCAGTAGGGGTATAGGGAATAAACGTGTTTTCACAGCTATATCCCTGGTTCAGTAAGCGGTTGAACCCTCCCTTGCCATAGCGATTCTGGTAGCGATAAAGATAGTCCCAGCGCATTTGATCGACCATGAGACCAACCACCAGTTTGGGTCTTGAAATGCCATTCGAGGCTGGTACAGGGGCTTTCTGAGCATGCCCAGCTGTTGTTAAGGCAAATAGGCATGCAATGAACAGAATTCTTTTCATGAGATTGAGTTTTCCTTTGTTGAAGCTTAAAACGGGGTGAAGATACGATACCGTGTATAAATCAGCTTGCCCCATAGTCGTAAAAAGATTAGTTTTGCGGCAATTTCGAACCAAAGTAATAATTTAATAATATGGCAGACATTTTTGAGAAACTGGTTAAGAACTATGGCCCAATTGGTCAGCACCGTGAGCGTGCGCATGGTTATTTTGCTTTTCCTAAACTGGAAGGTGAAATCGGAAGCAGAATGATTTTTCGTGGAAAGGAAATGATTGTCTGGAGCCTGAATAACTACCTGGGACTTGCCAACCACCCTGAAGTTCGTAAAACTGATGCGGAAGCATCTCAGCAGTTTGGTCTTGCATTGCCGATGGGAGCAAGGATGATGAGTGGAAACAGTAATTACCACGAGCAGTTAGAGCAGGAACTGGCCGCTTTTGAATCGAAGGAAGATGCCATACTGATGAACTTTGGATATCAGGGCATCATGAGTGCAATTGATGCTATTTGTGGCAGACATGATGTGATTGTGTATGATGCTGAAAGCCATGCTTGTATAATTGATGGTTTACGTTTACACCCAGGACATCGTTATGTGTTCAAGCACAACGATATGGAAGATTGTGAAAAACAATTACAACGTGCCACTGCTTTAATTGAAAAGCAAAAAACCGGTGGTATCCTTGTAATTACCGAAGGTGTATTCGGAATGGCTGGTGACCAGGGTAAATTAAAAGAAATTGCTGCATTAAAAGATAAATATGAGTTCCGTCTATTGGTAGACGATGCTCATGGTTTTGGTACACTTGGAGAAACTGGAGCTGGTGCAGGTGAAGCCCAGGGCTGTCAGGATGCAATTGACCTATATTTCTCCACTTTTGCAAAATCAATGGCGTCTATCGGGGCATTTATGGCCGGACCAAAAATCATCATTGATTTTATTCGTTATAATATCCGCTCTCAAATCTTTGCAAAAAGTTTACCGATGCCAATCGTAATTGGTAACCTGAAAAGATTGGATATGTTGCGCACTATGCCTGAGTTAAAAGAAAAACTCTGGAGTAATGCGATGAAATTGCAGAAGGGACTGAAAGAAAGAGGTTTTGATATCGGTAAAACCGATACTCCTGTTACCCCTGTTTACATGAAAGGTGGGGTAGAAGAAGCAACCGCAATGGTTATGGACCTCCGTGAGAACTATCATATATTCTGTTCAATTGTAGTATATCCGGTAATTCCTAAAGGACATATTATTTACCGATTAATTCCTACAGCCGCACATACAGATCAGGATATTGAAGAAACATTGAAAGCTTTCAGTGAAACCAAAGCTAAACTGGATGCCGGTGCATATAAAGCAGAAGCTATTCCTGATATGGCGGAAGCGAAATAAACAGAAGAATATCGAACAGAGGAATATTGAACAGAAGAATATCGAACAGAGGAAGGAAGTTAAATATAAAAAGAGACCGCCCGGAATGATTTTGGGCGGTCTCTTTTTATAAGTAGGGTATAGGGCTTATAATTTTTTGATCAATTCTGTGCCGAGTTTTACATACTCTAAGTTTGGTGTTGGAGCAGCTTTGGCTAATTGGATACATTTTTCTGCACTGGCTTTTGCACTTACTTTATCTCCCAGATCACGCTGAATTTTGGCCTTTAAGAGAAACATCCAGAAACCATTAGGGTTTGATTCGGTTGCTTTTGTAACCGCTACCAAAGCCTTATTCAGGTCTTTATCCATTTCATAATAAAAGTTAGCAGCAGGGAAGTAAGCATTTGGATTTACCTTTTCGGCACTTAAAGCTTTCTCTACCTGAGCACGAATACGATCTTTTATGTTTGTACTGATCGGTATACGGATCGAAGTACCGCCCCATACAATATTCAGGTCGCAGGTTTCAGGAGCAATATTGCCAAATTGCATGGTAAACGTTTCGGTATTACCTGCTGATTTTTCAGCTTTTACTTTAAATCTAACCACATCTTCTGCCTCTTTATATCCATCTGTACCCCAGTTAGATAAACCTTTGTTTAGGATAACTTCCCAATTGTCTTTTCCTGGGATAGTGTATAATACATAAGCACCTGTATCTAACCTTTTACCGCCAATAGTAACATTATCGGTGAAAGTAAGACGGGTAGCAGCATTGGCACCGGTTCTCCACATTACATTAAGTGGAGCGAGGTCACTGCCTTCTTTCAAATAGCTACGTCCATTGATATTTGGTCTTGAATAGGTTAATTCAATTGATCCCATGCCAAAAGCCTGCTTTATGGTTTGAGTAGTACTAGGCTGTGGCATATTAATTTGTGCAAACGCATTGATGCTGCATATAGTAGCGGCAAGCAATAAAAGTTTTTTCATACTGATAATTGTTTTAGAGACACAAAACTACCCGAAATTCATTCAATAAAGCTTGTTCTTTATTAAAGAGGGCTATTTTTTTTAAAGGCAGGATGGAATTGTTGTAATGTATTGCGAAGAAAATCACGATCGAGATGTGTATAAATTTCAGTAGTGGTGATGCTTTCATGCCCAAGCATTTCCTGCACAGCTCGTAAATCTGCGCCACCTTCAACCAAATGGGTAGCAAAAGAATGACGGAAAGTATGTGGTGATATTTGCTTGTTTATCCGGGCTTTCTGGGCAAGGTCACGGATAATATAAAAGATCATTACCCTTGATAAATGCTTGCCCCTGCCATTCAGGAACAAAATGTCTTCAAAACCGGGTAGGGGATGTTGGTGTACCCTTATTTGTTCTTTGTATATCTTAATGCACTTAATAGCATCTGAACCGATTGGTACCAGTCTTTCTTTGTCTCCTTTTCCGATTACCCTTATAAAACCTACATCGAGGTACAGACAGGAAATCTTTAATCCTACCACTTCGCTAACCCGCAATCCACAACTATACATAGTTTCAAGAATAGCTTTATTGCGGCCACCTTCTGGTTTACTTAAATCTATTTGCTGGATAATCAGTTCAATTTCCTCAAAACTTAAAACATCGGGTAATGCCCTTTTTGTTTTTGGCGCTTCCAATAACGCAGATGGGTCAACGGTTATGGATTGCTCTGTGAGCAGGTATTTATAAAAACTTCGGATACCCGAAAT
Organism: uncultured Sediminibacterium sp.; assembly: GCA_964611995.1. Lineage (GTDB taxonomy): Bacteria > Bacteroidota > Bacteroidia > Chitinophagales > Chitinophagaceae > Sediminibacterium. Next base: position 18,495 of record CAZTCS010000059.1, read on the forward strand.
GATCCTTGCTTGTGAGGTAGCGGTCATGCCAAGTTCACCAATCCACTTTACAAAACCCTGAAGGTCTTTTAAAACAACGCCGGAAGGAGCTACTTGTTTTTCATTGAGTAAAAGGTATTGGGTAAGTTTTTCAACATCACGTAGATAAGCTTCCACAGATAAATCGCTCAGCGATTTCTCCAGCCGTAAAAATGCTTTAAATCCTTTTTTATAGGCATCCCACATATAATTTGAAAATTAGTGAATTTGAAGATTTGAAAATGGAATGCTTTTGATTTTTATCAAGGTAAAAATAAGGATTCATTTGCGGTAATGATATTTTCAGTTACACCTTAGGTGCAAGTCTTGATTGGTGCTTATGTTAGACTTTGTGCTATTATTGAAATCCATGAATATGCCATAGACTATGGACTATGGACCATGGACCATGGTCTAAGCTCCCATAAGCCACCGCATCATATCCTCATTGTATAAAATGATTTGGCATAACGCCGCTGCTCACCGATATTGCAAACCAAACACTTTAATACTGTACATGCAGCCGATTAATCTCCGTTCGTTTAAACAGAAAGTACGACATCACCAGAAGGCATTTAAAAAGTTCTTAGGTAAGATTGAAAAGAATCCACCCAGACATTTGGATAAGATTGCTGAGACTATTGATGCAGAAGTATGGAAGGAGATAGACTGCTTATCCTGTGCTAATTGTTGTAAAACAATGAGTCCAACTTTTACCAATACGGATATTAAAAGAATAGCCACTCATTTCAGCATGTCGCCTAAAGAGTTTAAAGAGAAATGGTTATACTTTGATGAAGAAGATGGTGATTGGATGAATAAAAAACAACCATGCCAGTTCCTCGATATGTCTACCAATATGTGTGCTATTTATGAAGTTAGGCCTTCTGATTGCGCCGGGTTTCCTCATTTGAAGAAAAAGAAGATGGTAGAATATATTCACGTACACCAACAGAACGTTGAATATTGTCCGGCTACTTTTAAGATGGTAGAAAAAATGATGGAGCGTTTCTAATCCATTATCCCATCAAGACTGAAGTCATAGAGATAGAACCATAAATGGTCTTGTCGTTAAAAAAATGCATCTTGTCATCTGGTGATTGAAGTCCAAGCAGGTATAATAAAGGAAGAAAATGCTCTGGAGTGGGAATCGATTGTTGCACAGCTTTTCCCAACATAGTATAGTTACTCAATGACTGGTAATCGCCTTCCATAATCATCGATTTAAATTGCTGATTAGCCTCAACGGCCCAATCATAACCAGCATTTGGTTTATGCCAGTCAATCAAGCGGAGATTATGTACCATATTTCCGCTGGCTACAATTAAAACACCTTTATTCCTCAATGCCGCCAATTCTCGGGCTAACTGATAATGCCATTCCGGCTTTTGTAATTGATTCATACTAAGTTGAACCACCGGTATGTCTGCCTCAGGATACATGTGGTTCAAAATACTCCAGCATCCGTGATCTAATCCCCATTTATAATCTGGTTGAATGAGTTCCTGTGTAACAATTTCTTTTGTGAGTGCTGCAAGGGCTGGACTTCCCGGTGCGGGGTATTGAACATCAAATAATGGTTTAGGAAAGCCATAAAAATCATGGATGGTGGATGGTTTTTCCATCGCAGTAACAAATGTCCCCCTGGTTTCCCAATGAGCTGAAATACAAAGTATGGCTGTTGGATGAGGTATTTCTTTCGTACTATTATGCCACCCAGTGGAGAATTCATTGTATTCAATGGCGTTCATAGGACTTCCATGTCCTACAAATAAAGCAGGCATTTTTTTGGTGAATGTACTGTTCCCTAATATTTGATTAAGTGCTTGAAAAGACAATATTCAATGTTTAGACATTAAAAATACAAATTATTGGCCATTTTCAGAAATAAACATCTTCTATGCGAAAGATCTCTTTTGCAATACCGTTGACTAAAGTAATAGCTATGACATCAAATTGCAGGTATTTCCAACTAGGATTTTGCAATTGGTATGCTTCCGCGGCATTTTTTAGGTGGGTCATTTTTTCCCTTGTTATACTTTCTTCTGGTTTGCCGAATCGGTGAGAGTTTCTCGTCTTTACTTCCACGAAATGTAGTTTGCGCGCTTTTGTGGCAATTATATCGACTTCCCAATGCTTGAAACGCCAGTTTTGTTCCAAAATTTCGAACCCATTTTCTTTGAGGTAGGAGCAGGCAATTTCTTCTCCCTGCTGCCCTGTTTGTTGATTATGATTTGGCATAGATTGTTAAAACTTATTATTGATATATTATTTAGGCTGTTTTAGACGTTATTTCACATATAAATCCTGTTATGCAATCGTCTTATACTATTCTTCCCATCCAAGGTAAAGTGCAGCACTACGAGTGGGGTGGCTTTAGCTTTTTGCCTGCTCTTTTGGGGATAAAAAATGAAGAAAACAAGCCTTTTGCTGAGTATTGGCTTGGAGTTCATCCACTTGGATTAGCTTCGGTTCAAAATGAAACATATTTATTGTCAGATTTGATTAGTCAAAACCCTGAGCAGGCACTTTCTCCGACAGTTTTATCACAATTCGGCGGCTTACCATATCTTCTGAAAATATTAGATGTAAATCAAATGCTTTCGATTCAGGTACACCCTACTAGAGAAGTAGCGAAAGCTGGTTTTGCCAGAGAAGATAGCCTAGGAATAGCGAGAAATGCGTACAATCGAAATTATAAAGATGAAAATCATAAGCCTGAAGTAATGCTGGCTATCAGCGAGTTCTGGCTTTTACATGGATTTAAAAATGAAGCTAAGCTTGGGGCTATACTTGAATCAGTAAATGAATTTCAGGTATTACAGCCCCTTTTCAGAAAAGAAGGAATTAAGTCATTGTACAGTTTTATCATGGAAATGGATCAAACATCTGTGACCAACCTTTTAATGCCATTGGTTAAAAGAGAGATACGGAATAAGAAAGATGGTATTCTCACTAAAAACGATCCGGGTTGGTGGGTTTCAAAATATTACCATGATACAAACCCGGTTGGAGACATCGACAGAGGCATATTCTCTATTTACTTTTTTAATATAGTACAGTTGCAACCCGGCGAAGCAATTTTTCAAGGTGCAGGTATTCCGCATGCATACCTTGAAGGACAGAATGTAGAATTGATGTCGAACAGTGATAATGTATTAAGGGGTGGGTTAACCAGCAAATACATTGATGTTGCGGAATTATTAGCCAATACCAGTTTTGAGCCGGTTATACCACAGATCATGAAAGGCACCAAACTTAAGGATGGAGAAACCGTTTTTGAATTTCCGGTTCCGGATTTTGGGCTAACACATGTTTCATTGTCTGAATCTGCAACTTTTGAAGATCGGGCTTTCGGACCTGAAATCTGGATGGTTATGGAGGGAGGTGTTATCATCAATAATCAATTAGTACGTAAAAAAGGGGAGGCTTTTATTGTTTTCCCGGGTCAGGATTACCATTTTCAAACCTCTGGTAAAACCCAGTTATGCAAAGCATTTGTACCATTCAAAAATGCTTATGCACAAAATGAGGAAAATTGAAGGCTGAACTTTACCGATAAGACCTATTTTTGTTGCTGAAACTCATTACAATGAAATTGAACCGTTCCTTAATTATTTCTATCGTACTTACTGTTTTTCTGAGTGCTATTTATCGTGCAATGCCAAACAGACCCTGGGGTTTTGCTCCGCAATTTGCAATTGGGTTGTTTGCAGGTGCTTTATTCGTAAAAGATAAAAAATGGGCTTTTATCATACCATTGATTTCTATGTTTCTTTCTGATTTGCTTTACCAGGCATTATATGTAAACGGATTAACTGAAATACAAGGTTTTTATAGCGGCCAGTGGCAGAACTACCTGTTATTTACCGGGTTAACCTGTTTTGGATTTTTGTTGAGAAATGGAAAGCCTATGCATGTATTGTTGGGTTCCCTTGCTTCTCCAACTACTTTTTTCCTTGTATCAAATTTCATGGTATGGTCTGGCGGCGGTGGATTGAATCGTTCAAAAACATTTGAGGGTTTAATTCAATGTTATACTGATGCCTTGCCTTTTTACGGAAACAGTTTAATAGCTACTGTAGTATTCTCAGCAATACTATTCGGTGGCCATTACCTGTTGACCCAATCAAAAAATAAAGCAGCACTTATTAAATAAGGATATAAATCCTACATAAAAAAAGCAGCTTATCCATCGATAAGCTGCTTTTTTTATGTTAGTATAAGTTCAGAGAACCAATATTGCACATGCTCCATTTTATTGGTAACTGAGACATTAATCGCCTTTGCAAAAAGCGGGCAGTTATATACGAGTGTATGAAATTCTCCATTTTCACCGCATGCATCAACTCCAAGCGCTTCTAATTCATCTACCAAAGCAGGCGTAATCGTTTTACCCAAGAAAGAAGGCCCCATGATACTGTTACAGCTTACAATCATAGTCTCAATACCTGACTCCATCATTTCAAAAACCAGTTTTCTTCTATCACCTAACCATAATGGGAGATAGGCTTCTAAGCCTGCTTTACCACAAACTTTCTCTTCCCAATCACGATGTGCTTGCAGGTCTATATCTCCGAACACAGCGTGTGTTAGGTTATAGTTTGTTTTCAGCTTATTTAGTGCTGCTACGAAATTTTGTTCATAATCCTGCCAACTACTGCTGATCAGGTATATAGGTAAACCTGCTGAATCAGCTTGTGCTTGCAATATGTTTTCGGGAATACCATGACTCCTTGAAATCTTTCCAGACTCGTTCATTACATTCAAAAGTACAGCAGGTTTTAACCCCGCTTCAATAGCTTTCATCAAAGCAAAACAGCTGTCTTTACCACCACTCCAGGAAGAGAGAGAATGCATATAAT
>CAZTCS010000060.1:0-23160 GCA_964611995.1 uncultured Sediminibacterium sp.
AGAGGAAGATGCCATTTTTGAACTGGCCAGTGGTGGTTTTGAAAGCACCGTTCGGTTGGCCAAAAGTAATCCGGCCATGTGGGTCCCTATTTTTATGCAAAACAGGGACAATGTGCTGGATGTATTAAGCGAACATATAGCCCAATTACGCAAGTTCAAAGCCTGCCTGGAAAAAGAGAATTTCGATTACCTCCAGGAATTGATTGAACATGCGAATGGGATTAGGAGGATTTTGAAATAAGGGGCGTGAATAGTGAATGGTCAATGGTGAATAGGGGTTTTATATTGACAATTCACCATTGACCATTCACCGGCTCCGTCCCCAAATAAAACCCGCAAAGCCCCTGATATTGGGTAACTTTGCAAAAAAATTTATACATGACGACATTTGAAGCGTTAGGAATTGATGCGAGATTGGTTCAGGCAACCGACGAGTTGGGGTATGTGAACCCAACCCAGATTCAGGAACAGGCAATACCCATTCTGTTGAGTGGTACGAAAGACTTTATTGGTCTGGCTCAAACTGGAACAGGTAAAACGGCTGCTTTTGGTTTACCACTCTTACATGTGATCGACGCAAAAGCAAAACACCCACAGGCATTAGTAATATGCCCTACACGCGAACTCTGTTTACAGATTGTAATAGAACTGTTTAAAAAATATATGACCGGAGTTTCGGTAGTAGCAGTTTATGGAGGCGCGTCAATTGGTTTACAAATTCGCGACCTGAAAAGAGGAACACAGATTGTAGTTGCTACACCGGGCCGATTGATTGATTTGATTGAAAGAAAAGCCATCAACCTTGAAGAAATTAAGTACGTAGTACTCGATGAGGCTGATGAAATGTTGAACATGGGCTTTCAGGATGATATTGAATTTATCCTGAAAAATACCCCACAGCGTGAAAGTACATGGCTCTTTAGTGCAACCATGCCTCCTGAAATCAGGAAAGTGAGCAAGCGTTACATGAAAGAACCTGCGGAGGTTACAGTAGGTAAGGTGAACACTGCCAATAAAAGCATCGATCACCAATACTATGTAACCAGCTCACAGCACCGTTATGAAACACTGAAAAGAATCATCGATTTCAACCCAGGTATCTACGGTATCATTTTCACCCGTACCAAAATAGATGCACAGGAAATTTCTGAGCGTCTTACACGCGAAGGATATGATATCGATGCATTACATGGTGATCTTACCCAGTCTCAGCGTGATAAGGTAATGGGACAATTCAGAGACAAGAGCCTGCAATTACTTATAGCAACCGATGTTGCGGCGCGTGGTATCGATGTACAAGGAATTACCCATGTAATCAACTACGAACTACCAGATGATGTTGAAGTGTACACACACAGAAGCGGAAGAACAGGTAGAGCAGGTAATGTTGGTATTTGTATCTCTATTACACATAGCAGAGAACTGTATCGATTAAAACAAATCGAACGAATCAATAATTCAAAGTTTCATAAGCTTGATATACCAAGTGGTAAAGATGTGTGTAGAAAACAGTTTTTCCATTTTATGGAGAAATTACTGTCGGCAGATATCAGCCATGGCGATTATGAAACCTATGTTCCAATGCTGGCAGAAAAATTTGCCGATGTGAGCAAAGAAGAAGTGCTGAAACGCGTAGCTGCAATGGAATTCGATCGTTTCCTCAAATATTATGAAAATGCGGAAGACCTCAATTTCCGTGAAAGAAACAGAAGAGAACAAAGTGAAGCAGGAGACCAGGGTCGCCGTCGTGATGCAGGAAAAGGGGATAATCGTAAAGAATACAAACGTGGTGGTGGTTTCAGTCGCCTCTTTGTAAACCTCGGTACCAAAGACGGTTTCTACAAAGCCAGCTTCCTGCAGTTTATACTTGACATGAGCGATCTGAAAAAAGATGTGTTAGGAAGGATCGACATGAAAGACATGAACAGTTGGATAGAAATAGATAAGGGATCTGCCAATCAAATGATTCGTGCACTTGATGGTAAAAACTACAAGGGCAGAAGAATCCGTATGAACGACGCCGATAGCGGTGGTGGCAGAAAACCCAGAAGAGAAGATGAATAAATCTTTGATTTTTTGATCTGCGATTTTTTGATTTTAATAATTCATCAAATCAAAAAATCAAAGGTCAAAAAATCAAAAAAATCAAAGATCAAAGATCAAACATTTATAATGGAGCAAGCAATCGAACAAAAGACAGCGGTGGAGGCATTATTGCAAAAACGTCCACTGATTATTTCTGGTCCCTGCAGTGCAGAGACAGAAGAGCAGGTAATTCAAACTGCCACCAGACTGGCAGCTACCGGTAAAGTAGATATTCTGCGTGCAGGTATCTGGAAACCACGGACACGTCCGGGAAGTTTTGAAGGTATTGGTACCAAGGGTTTGCCTTGGTTGCAGCAAGCAAGAAAAGCTTCTGGATTACCAGTAGCAGTAGAAGTAGCCACCGGCAAGCAGGTTGAAGATGCGCTTCATTTTGATGTGGATGTACTATGGATTGGTGCTCGTACCACTGTTAACCCTTTTAGCGTGCAGGAAGTAGCCGATGCTTTAAAAGGTGTGAAAGTGCCTGTTTTAATTAAGAACCCGATTAATCCGGATCTGGAATTATGGATCGGTGCTGTAGAGCGTGTAGCAAAATCAGGTATTGAAGATATAGGTCTTATACACCGCGGCTTCAGCTCATACGGAAATACTGAATACAGAAATGCTCCAATGTGGCACCTGGCAATTGAAATGAAAAGACGTAACCCAGGTATGCTGCTTATCAATGACCCTTCACATATCTGTGGACGCAGAGATATATTAATGGATGTGGCACAAAAAGCGATTGACCTCGATTTCGATGGTTTAATCATTGAAAGCCATATCGATCCTGATAATGCATGGAGCGATGCTAAACAGCAGGTTACCCCTGAACGTTTGGGTGAAATGATTGGTTCAATCATTTGGCGTAAAGAAGATATCAGTTCTGAAGAACTGCATGCAGCAATGGAAAAAATGCGTCAGCAAATCAACCAACTTGATGATGAATTGATGCAGTTGTTGGGACAAAGAATGAAAGTGGCCGATAAAATTGGTCAGTATAAGAAAGATAATAATATCACTATCCTGCAAACCAATCGCTGGAATGCAATTCTCGATAGGGCATTCGACAAAGGAGATAAACTTGGATTGAGCCGTGAGTTCATCACCAAGTATTTTGATGCCGTACACATGGAAAGTATCAATCACCAGAATAAGATCATGAACTCCTAAGCAATTAGGGTTGATGTGGAACAGGTATGAAAAAAAGAAGTTTTCAATTTGCAACCAAAACGGTTCAGTATTATTTCGATGCATCTTTCGACCTGCTGGATAAAATAGCAGGGAAAGAAAAAGCTGTACTCGTTACAGATGAACATGTTTTCAAAGCCCATAAAAAGAAATTTAAAGGGTGGAATACAATTGTACTAAAACCCGGAGAAGCCTATAAAGTACAACAGACAGTTGATGTGTTGATTGATCAACTGATTGAAATAGGCGCTGATCGAAAAACCATACTTATTGGTGTGGGTGGTGGTGTTGTTACTGATATTACCGGATACGTTGCGGGTATTTATATGCGTGGTATTGAGTTTGGGTTTGTACCCACCAGTTTATTGGCCATGGTAGATGCTTCGATTGGTGGCAAGAATGGTATTGATGTAGGCGTTTACAAAAATATGGTGGGATTGATCCGCCAACCCTCTTTCCTCTTATACGATTACAGCATGCTGGCTTCATTGCCACTGGCTGAATGGAGAAATGGTTTTGCAGAAATCATTAAACATGCCTGCATTAAAGATGCTGCCATGTTTAAACAACTGCAACAACATACATTGAAGCAATACCAAAAAGACAAAAAATTATTGTCTCAATTGGTTGAGCGTAATGCCATGATCAAAACCAAAGTAGTACTGGGTGATGAGTTTGAGAGCGGCGAACGTAAACTGCTCAACTTCGGACATACTCTTGGTCATGCCATTGAAAACATGTATGAGCTTAGTCATGGTCAGGCTATCAGTATCGGCATGACTTATGCCGCACTGATTTCTGAACAATTGAAAGGCTTTAAAGATGCAGAAGCGATAATGGATTTGTTATCAAGTTATGGATTGCCTACAATGGCGGCTTTTGATAGAAAGCAGGCATTTAAGGTATTACAGAAAGATAAAAAGAAAGACCATGTAAGTATCCAGTATATACTGCTGGAGAAAACCGGGAAAGGGGTTGTACAGCCATTGTTATTTGTACAGCTCGAAGAAATTTTTAAACAGTTTTAATAGGCATTGCTGTTCTCCAGCAATACAGATTGATATTTATGCAGGTAAGGATTCAGCCATCTTCTATTCAGGGTATTATAAGAGCAGCTGCAGGTAAGAGTAGTATGCAAAGAGCCTGCGCGGCAGCATTGCTGAAGAAAGGTTCTACCAGGATTATTAACCCCGGAAAAAGTAACGATGACCTCGCGGCCCTGGATGTGATCCAGAAGCTTGGTGCGACCATTCAATATGATGAGAATGGCGATTTATTAATACAGTCTGAGGGTATTCGTCCCACAAGCAAAGCAATCAATTGCGGAGAGAGTGGTTTGGGTATTCGCATGTTTACACCAATCGTAGCATTAAGCGATGAAGCATTAACCATCAATGGTTCTGGTAGTCTTGTAACCCGGCCAATGCATTTTTTTGATGAAATCCTTCCTCAACTAGGCATAAGCATCCAATCAAACGAAGGAAAATTACCGTTGCAAATAAAGGGCCCCTTACGGCCCGCAGAGATTGAAGTGGATGGCTCACTGAGTTCTCAGTTTTTAACTGGGTTAATCATGGCATTTGCCGCTGCAGGTGCGAATGGCACTTCTATTAAAGTTCGTGATCTGAAGAGTAAACCCTATATCGACCTCACCTTAAAAGTATTGGAAGATTTTGGCTGGAAGGTATCGCATGAACAATATGAAAGATTCGATTTCCAAGGTAAGCAACCCGATTCTACAGAAACACTCAGTTATGCTGTAGAGGGAGATTGGAGCGGAGCGGCATTTCTGCTCGTAGCAGGTGCAATTGCCGGTGGAATTACCGTTACAGGACTTGATGTGTTTTCCACACAGGCCGATAAAGCTATTCTACAGGCATTGATGGATAGTGGTTGTCTGTTGTCTGTACAGGAAAAACAGATAGAAGTTGGCCCACTTCCGCTCAAAGCCTTTCATTTTAATGCCACTGATTGTCCGGATTTATTTCCTCCATTAGTGGCGCTCGCAGCCTGCTGTGAAGGTACTACAGTAATTGAAGGGGTGGGCAGACTTGCGCATAAAGAAAGCGACAGAGGCCTTACTTTACAGGAGGAGTTTGCTAAATTGGGGATAGAAATTGTTTTGCAAGACGACCTGATGCTGGTAAAAGGTGGGACCGGATTAAAAGGAGCAACTGTTCATTCGCGACACGACCATCGTATCGCAATGGCCTGTGCAGTGGCGGCCATAAAGGCAGATGGACAAGTAACGATAGAAGATGCGGAGGCGATTAATAAGTCGTACCCGGATTTTTATGATCATTTAAAACAATTAGGTGCAGATCTCATCATCTCACCCCAAACCAATAACCTAACCCCTAATACCTAACTCCTAAAACCTTTCATTTTGAACTCATTCGGACGCATTTTCAGGATCCATATTTTTGGGGAGTCACACGGTGATTGCGTAGGACTAGTGCTGGATGGTTGTCCGGCAGGACTTGCCCTCTCTGTTGAAGACTTTATGCCTGATATTGAAAGGAGAAAAGGAGGGGTGCAGAAAGGTACTACGCCAAGAAAAGAAGACGATATTCCCATCTTTAAAACCGGACTATTTAATGGCAAAACAACCGGAGCTCCGCTAACCATCTTATTTGAGAACAATAATACACGTAGTGGTGATTATGAAAAGCAAAGGGCCGTACCCCGTCCTGGGCATGCTGATTTTACCGCCAATGCTAAATATGGAGGGTATGAAGATTTCAGAGGGGGTGGACATTTTAGCGGAAGGTTAACCGTATGCCTGGTGGCAGCGGGTGTAATTGCGAAAAAACTACTTCAGAATATCACTATTACTGCCCATATTCTTGAAATTGGGGGTGAAAAAGACCTAGAAAAAGGACTTCAACTGGCCATTGACCAGAAAGATAGTATTGGGGGGATTGTGGAGTGCAGGGCAAATGGGCTGCCTGTTGGATTGGGGGAACATTTTTTCGATTCAATTGAATCGGTATTGTCTCATGCTGTTTTCTCCATTCCTGCCATAAAAGGCGTGGAATTCGGTGCCGGATTTGCGGCAGCCAGGATGTTTGGAACTGAACACAATGATGCCATATTGGATGCCAATGGCACAACTGCTACCAATCATGCTGGCGGGGTTGTAGGAGGCATTACCAATGGCAATGAACTAGTTTACAGGGTTGTTGTAAAGCCAACATCATCAACCCCCAAAGAACAACAAACCTGGAATTGGGAAACAAATCAGGTGGAAGGGTTTTCTGTAAAAGGTAGACATGATTTATGTATTGCATTACGTGTACCCGTAGTGCTGGAAGCGGTTACCGCAATGGTACTTGCCGATTTTATGATAATCGAGCAAAAAATTAATAAAATTTTATAAAATATTCAATTTCAATTAGATAATGGAAAATTCATCTGAATTTATATATCATATTACAACTGCCGCGCAATGGGAGAAAGCAACCAATGAGGGAGTATATAAAGCCGATAGTCTGGCAACGGAAGGTTTTATTCACTGTAGTACGGAAGATCAGGTTTCAGGGGTATTAGAGCGCTATTACCAGGGGCAGAAAGGGTTGGTTAGACTTACCATTCAACGGGATAAGGTAGAAAGGCCCTTGATTTTTGAACTGGCAGGATCAATTAATGAGGTCTTTCCCCATATTCATGGACCATTGAATCTTGATGCGGTGGTGGCAGTAAATCCTGTTTTGTCATGAGTACTGCGAATATTGTCAGTGCTTCCATTCAAATGTTGCCTGTTCAATCAGGTGACCTGCACCCTTATGAATGGGTTGATGAAGTGATTGACATTATTAAATTGAGTGGTGTAGTTTACGAGATAGGGGCATTTAACACTTCGATAGAATCTGATTATGAATCAGTTATGAGGGTTATTGATAAAATAAACAGACATTTGCTGGAAAAAGGCTGCCCGGAATGGATTCTAGGGGTCCAACTCCAGCTCAGGACTGGGTCGGACATAACAAGTGCAGAGAAGTTAGAAAAATATAAATGAGCTAGTAATACATTGATTATTAGTTATTTAAAAGTTTTAATTCAATAATTAATTGAATTAAAACTTTTTTTTTGGCATGGTGTTTGGGTTATGGGGGACACAAAATAAGCTGAATATTTACTCGTTTACTATAATAGGTGGATGGGTTTATTAACCCCTAGGGGCAGCGATAAAGGAATGATATGAAAACTATTGTGTACCTGATCGTCTTACTCGTTTTTCTCCTTCCCTCCGGGGCAAGGCTGGAACCGGTGGGTGTGCTTCAGACCAGGGATACCATACCAGCTTTAGATACTTTACCTTCAGATAGTAGTCGTTTCATCAATGATAGCCTGGTAATTATAGCAGACTCGCTTGGAACCATTGATACCTTTACGTACAACGGAAAGCAGGTTAAAGGTGTAGCCAGTTATTACAGTAAAAAATTTGAAGGTCGAAAAACAGCCACCGGAGATGTTTTCCGACATGCTAAATTTACCGCGGCTAGTAATCATTTTAAGCTCAACACACTGGTTAAGGTAACCAATCTGAAAAATAATAAAAGCGTAATAGTGCTAATTAACGACCGGATGCACGCTCGTATGAAGAAGAAGGGAAGGGTTGTAGATCTCAGCAAAAGTGCAGCTACAGAGCTTAATTTCCTCAAAAATGGCATCACCCGGGTAGTCGTTCAACCACTAGCTCCATATACAAGAAAACAATTGGGTATAAGTTCGGAATAACTTAAAGTTATCTTAATTTTCAGAAAATCAGATTCACCCTGTATTTTTGTGGGAATTAATAAAAACCTGTTTATGAAGAAACTGCTTTTTTCTTTATTAGCCAGTGGTTTGTTTTTTTCCGCTACAGCTCAAAATGCGCCAGTTAGCTACAAAAAAAGACCCTCCCTTGGTATCAACTTCGTTCTTAAAGATATGTACACCTCTGAAGCTATCAGCAGGAGTTCTATATCTTCTGTTATTTCAAATAAAAATTGGACACCATTCAGTCAACTGGATCCAGGATTAAGTGTACAGTATTTTAATGGTTTAACGGAGTACGTTGATTTTCAGGCAACCCTTACAGGTTCTTATGTGAAATATCCTTTTTACAAGAAAAGTGGTGTTGCACAGCCTACAACTGCAAAGTTTTTATTAGAGCTTGATGCGGCTGCGAATATCAAATTGCTTACTGATAAATACAAAGTGGTTCCTTACCTCACATTTGGATTAGGAGCTTCAATGTATACCAGTACCTATTTTGCAGCTTATGCTCCAGCAGGTATGGGACTTCAGTTCAACCTCGGTCAGGAAACTTTTTTACATACTCAGTTTGTACACCGTTCAGCTATTTCAAACCTTGCGGTTAACCACCTTACTTACTCAATCGGACTTTCTTCTCCACTAAAAGATAAAAAAGAGCCCGTTGTAGTAACACCTCCACCGCCACCAACACCTGCACCTGTTGAAAAAGATACAGATGGTGATGGAATCCTTGATAGCAAAGACAAATGTCCAACTGTTCCAGGAACTGCTAAATATGATGGTTGCCCTGTACCTGATACAGATGGCGATGGCATTAATGATGAAAATGATAAATGCCCAACCGTTAAAGGTCTTGCTAAATACGATGGCTGTCCGGTTCCTGATACCGATAAAGATGGCATTAATGATGAAGAAGATAAATGTCCTACCGTTGCAGGCGTGGCCCGTTACCAGGGTTGTCCTGTTCCAGATACAGACAAAGACGGTGTGAATGATGAAGAAGATAAATGTCCAACTGTTCCTGGTATCAGAGAAAACAATGGTTGCCCTGCAGTTAAAGAAGAAGTGGTGAAGAAAGTTGCTGCCAGCGCTAAAAATGTATTCTTTGTAACTGGTAGTGCGAAACTGCAAACTAAATCTTTCAAATCACTTGATGAAGTGGTGGCTATTCTTAAAGAAGATGCAGCATTGAAACTGGATATTGAAGGTCATACCGATAATACCGGATCAGATAAAATTAACCTGCCTCTTAGTCAGAACCGCGCGAAATCTGTTCACGATTATATCGTTAGTAAAGGTATCGACGCATCAAGACTTAGCTCTGAAGGTTTCGGTTCTTCTAAGCCTGTTGCTGATAACAAAACAGCGAAAGGACGTACACTGAATAGAAGAGTAGAAATGAAGTTGAAATATTATTAATCGATAGAGTGATTGAATAAAAAATAAACCCCGGTTGAAATTCAGCCGGGGTTTGTTTTTTATTCAATCAGAATGAGTATTAATAATTATTGATGTTAGAGGGAATTTGAATGCGAACTGTTCGTGTGGTGTATGATGGAACGCAGATTTTCATGATTTTCAAGATTTATCATGATAAATCTTGAAAATCATGAAAATCCGTGTTCTAATTATATCATGTAGTGTATATACACCAGCCCAGTATTTCTTTAAACAGCTTATTTTAAATTTCCCCCTTCATTTATTTCATCAATAGCAGAAGCCAATAATAAGCACAAATCAAGGCTTGCAGCTTGTGGCTAGCAGCTTGCAGCCAAATTTCCCAGAAAGTACTGACTAAATAATATTCACTTCCCTTTCAAGTCTTACCCCAAATTTTTTGAATACTGATTCCATGATTTCAGTGGAGAGAAGGAAGATGTCGGCACCGGATGCGTTACCGTAATTTACCAATACAAGTGCCTGTTTACTATGGCAGCCCGCATCTCCCTTTTTATATCCCTTCCAACCACATTGTTCAATCAACCAACCTGCAGCAAGTTTTACCCTTGTATCATTCACTGGGTATCCAACTATGTCTGGAAATGATGCTTTTAGTTGTTTAAAAAATTCAGTTGATATGGAAGGATTTTTAAAAAAGCTGCCTGCATTCCCAACCAACTCTGGGTCAGGTAATTTTGATTGCCTGATTTTAACTACCGCTTTTGCAATGGCGCCAATGCTTAATTCCTGAACACCCATTTTCTCAAGTTCCTGTGTTATGGCACCATAACTGGTTTGATAAACAGGTTTTTTATTTAGTCGGTAGGTTACGCTGGTAATAATAAACCTGTTTCTGTATTTTTCTTTAAACACACTTTCCCTATAACCAAAACCACAATCTTTCAGGAAAAAAGTTTCCTTGTGCTTTTCATTGATATGCCAGGCTTCCAATGAATGGAATACATCTTTCAATTCAACCCCATAAGCGCCGATATTCTGCATGGGAGATGCTCCTACACTGCCTGGAATAAGGCTTAGGTTCTCTACGCCCGCATAACCATGTTCTATACAATAACAAACGAATTGGTGCCAGTTTTCTCCTGCCTGTGCCCTTACATAATAATGATCTGCATCTTCATTCACCAATTCAATGCCCTTCAATGCATTTTGTAAGACCAATCCGTCTACGTCTCTTGTAAACAAAATATTACTTCCTCCTCCCAATATATGCATCGGCATATAGGGCAGGTGCTGGTATTGTTCCAGCAACTCCTGCATCATTTCATGAGACTGAAACGAGGCATAGAACCTGGCTCGCACATCTATATGAAAGCTGTTCAGCGATTTTAGTGAGTAGTCTGGTAGAAAGGGGGTATTTTGATACATAGCAGTTCTGCGGCATTAAAGTGGGTCAACATTTACTAAAATTCTTACAGAACTGTATCGTTTGTTCGAATGTATAATGGCGGTTTGTTGTAAAATCATCTGTTTGCACTGTCCGATCCTTTGCATGTCTTTTGGCAATTTAATCAATAACTCCCAAAGATATTGGTTTCTTATCCTATCAACTACAGGTTGCGCCGGTCCACTTATTTCCTTTGGAAAATGGGTGGATAGTCCAGACATCATGATATTGGCAGCTTCTTCCGCAATATGTTTTTCCTTGTGTTTAAATACCAATTGAATGATCCTGGTAAAGGGAGGATAGCTGAATTCTTTTCTGTTAGACATCTCATACCGGTATAAAGCCCCATAATCGTGGTTTTGTACAAAACCTAATACCGGATGGCGGGTATTACTCACCTGAATCAACACTTTTCCCTGGTCATCTTTTCTTCCGGCCCTGCCGCTTACCTGTTCCATCAACTGAAATGCTTTTTCATTAACCCTGAAGTCAGTAAAACCCAGAATTCCGTCTGCGTCTATTATTCCAACCAGGTTCACGTGTTCAAAATCAAGTCCTTTAACCACCATTTGCGTACCTACCAATATATCGAGTCTTTTTTGTTCGAAAAGTTTAATCAAGGCATCATGTTCATTTTTTCCCCGAACACTATCATAATCCATGCGGGCAACCCTCGCTTCGGGAAATTGTTCATTCAATAACTCTTCGATTTGTTCTGTTCCGAAATTCTTTTGGGTAAAATCATGACTGCCACAAGCGGCGCAGGTATGAATTACGGGGTATTGGGTGCCGCAATAATGACAAGTAAGTTTATTTTTAAACTTGTGATAGGTTAGTGTTACATCACAGTATTCGCATTGAGGTATCCAGCCACAAGTGTTACAAATCTGGTAAGGTGCGTAGCCTCTTCGGTTTTGAAACAGGATTACCTGTTTTTGTTGTTTCAGCGATTGATCAATGGCTTCAAGGAGTGGTGGGGTAAAAGCAATTTTACCCTTTTGCTGGAATTTTTTTATATCAACCAATTCAATGGAAGGAATCCTTGCTTCACCATATCTTTCTGTTAATTGAACGAGCCCGTATTTTTCCTGCTCACAATTGAAATAACTCTCAATGGAAGGGGTGGCACTGCCTAATAATACTTTTGCTTTAAACTGACTTGCATAGTATATCGCAGCATCTCTTGCATGGTATCGAGGCGCCGGGTCTTGTTGTTTATATGAATTGTCGTGCTCTTCATCGGCTATGATCAATGAGAGATCTTTAAAAGGAAGAAAGAGTGCAGACCTTGCACCAAGGATTATTTTTATTTCTCCCTTTTTTACTTTGTTCCATATTTCCACCCGTTCATTTGCATTGAACTTAGAATGGTAGATGGCAATATTACTTCCGAAATATTCCTGTAGTCTTCTTATGATTTGTGCAGTTAAAGCTATTTCTGGAAGCATATATAAAACCTGGCGACCAAGCTCCAACTGCTCCCGAATTAATTTTGTATAGATCTGTGTTTTTCCGCTTGCAGTTACACCATGTAAAAGGCAAACCTGTTTTGTTTCATAATTGCTTTTTATGGCTTCTAGTGCTTTGGTTTGTGCATCTGATAATGTAAAATTGATGGTTGATGGCTCTCCTTTAAAATAGATACGATCGGTACTTCTTTTTTCGGCAATCAATATTCCTTTTTCAATCAAGCCCTTAAGTTGTGCAGCACTGGCATTGGCTTTCTTTAATAATTCGGGTTGTATAACTTCACCTTCTGTTTTCTGCAGATGCAGATAGGCGAGGAGTAATTCCATTTGTTTGGGCGCGCGGCTCCAGTTGTTTAATAGATCAGATAGGGCATCTTCATTACGATAAGGGGCGGCCAGTTCTATGAATACTTGTTTTTTTTCCGCATATTTTTCTTTCAATTCTTCCCATACAAAGCAGACTTCTTTTTCAATTAGTTTTTTAATAACGGGATAAACATGGGCTACATCCAGCAACTTTTGAACCTCGCTCATCCGGAGTTCTTTTTTTAGTTCAAGTGCTTCTGCTACGAGGTATTCATTATCTGAAAGATCGCTGAAATTCATTGACCTGTCTTCATTCCAGATTAGTATGCTTTCGCTGGATAATTTCAGGTTGGCCGGCAATGCTGCTTGCATTACTTCACCTTCACTACACATATAGTAATGTGCCATCCATTCCCAGAAAGCGAGCTGTTGGGGGTGTAGTATTGGTTCCTGGTCGAGGATGTTGATGATATCCCTTGGTTTGAAAGCTGCAGGTTGTTCGGCAAACAATTTTTTTACGATACCTGCATATTTCTTTCTTCCCCTTAGCATTACTTCAACCCTGATTCCAGGCTGCACAGATTCCCTGAACTGTTCGGGAATAGACCAGGTATAATTTTTTGGCAGGGCAAGGGGTATAATAATTTCTGCGAACAAAAGAAGCTGTTTAGGTCAAAAATAAGGCTTAAGCAATGGAATATTGACGATAGCGTCTTAGTCCTTCATCCATTATACCATAAACCTTTTCTTTTAGGGTAGAAATGTCTTTCATGGTTAATCCGGTTACCGGTACTTCATCAAGGTAAATAACGCGGCTTTTGCCAGGTGTAAGAGAGAAAATACTGTTATAGTGTAGTCGTTCGAGTGTATCGACCAGTAATACTGGTTTGATGGGTGTTTCAGTTTCAATAGCAATTCGAAATGCTCCATCAAAAAAATCTTTCAGTGGGGCCGCACTCATATTGAAAGTTCCTTCCGGAAAAATAAAAATGGATATGCCCTGTTTCAGCGCAGATTTTAAGGCGCGTACACTTTTAGCCCTTGTTTCTGCATTTTTTCTATCAACCAGCACAACAGCAGCTCTATAGATCCATCCAAAAACCGGAATTTTTACCATTTCATATTTCCCGAGGATACGAATGGGTTTATGGGCAATAAGTACCAGTGGTGGTATATCCATATATGAGCAATGATTGGCTACAAATATGTATTGCTTGTTATAATTGTGGGGTGTTTCAAAGATTTCTTCGTGTTTGATACCTATAAGGATGTACCATGTTTTTGCCCAGATCATGCAGAATGCATAAATAAGGTTTCCTCCTTTAATTTTCCCAAATGCCAATGCTATGAGTACAAAGGGGAACACTAAAAGCATGATCAGCACAAAGAGCAGGAAAGCATAGACACAATAAATGAATTGTATTATTCTCAACAGGGTCTTCATAACCCGAACTTAATAAAAAAAGCCGATCAGCCTTAGGCTGACCGACTTTGATTTTCTCATGTGTATCAATATCAAAATTTATAAACAGCCGCAAGTATGAATGCTGCTGAATTCTTTGTTCCTGTACCAGCACTTCCTTTAAAGAATACTGGTTGTTGAGAATGGTCGTACCTGAATTCTGGGATAATCGTCAGGTTATCTGCTTTCAGGTTGGCTGATAAGGTGGTTGCTGAAATTTTTCCTCCCAATCCAATAGGTGTCAACTTACGGTCATCGAAATAATCCTGTCTAAGAGTTAACCCTACTGATGAAGTTGGGTCATAATTCAAGTAAACAGCATGGCTTTTCCAACTGGATGTACTTCCTGCTGTTGAGTAGGATTGTAAGCTACCGTCGTAGCTGATTCCCCATTTGTCTGCCAGGGCTCCAGTAACAACCAGGTTATATTGTGTAATGCCTGCTCCACCCTGAAAATTCAGGTATGCTTTTACTTTATCGTTCGCAGAAGCAGTGCTGAACTGAGCCAGGAAAAACTTATCTGCAGAAGTTGTGGTAGAATAGTCGGTAGGGTTGGCAATACCAACCATCATAGCGCTTTTTCCACCCAGTGAAATGTCGGCTTTAATACCGGTGTGAAAGAATGGTCCATAAGAAAAACCGTAAGACATACTGTAGTTTCTGTTTCCGCCAGCGTCTACCAGTTCGTAACCAACATGGGTGGCCCATTTACCCATGGTGAATTTCACTTTGTCTGAAGCTGCATATGTGATGTACATCTGTTTGATAGCAGCCAGTGAGCCGGCGTCGTTGTACGAAAATTCTTGTGCCCTTCTGCCAAAGCCCAGGTCTGCAGTAGCGGTAACCTTACCAATGGTATGGTCTACCTTAAATGATGCCATACCAAGCTCAAAAGAGTTTTGAGAGTTGGTGAAACTGGTAAAATTGTTGGTTTTTCCGGGGGCATCGGAGAAGCCGTAACGATAATAGGCATCAACAGATCCTGAAAACGTTGTAGTTGATTTTTTAGTAGAATCAGTTTGAGCGTCAACACAAATAAAGGTGAAGAGCATACAAGAAATACTTGAAATTTTCTTTAACATTGCAGCAGGTTTTATGATTAACAAATAGGTACAGCCGGTAAACCTGGTCAGAGGTTTATCATATGGCTGTACCTTGTTTTTTTATGTAAATGAATTCAGGGTTATGAAATGAGGGATAAGCAATAAGGAATATGAAATGAGGAATGATTTTCTTTAGAAGGTCAGTTCTATGGGAGTTTAATCCCTTTCTTATTCCTTATTTCATATTTCTTATTGCAAATTTTCTATCCTGCGATAACACTTTCTTTTATTTCGCCATTGTTCTCAACAAGCAGCGTACCCTGTACATATTTTTCGTTGTGTTGGGTAGCATCCAGCCCTAACAATTCTTCTTCAGAGCTAACGCGAAGTGGGAGGATAAAGTTGATGAACTTGAAGATTGCAAATGATACAACAAAGCTGTATACAACTACTATTCCCAGTGCTTTAAGCTGCGTAAAGAAGAAAGCAGCATTGCCATAGAACAATCCATCTGCTCCGGCGCCATTCACTGTTTTAGTAGCGAAAATACCAGTAAGTAACATACCTACGATACCGCCGATACCATGACAAGGGAATACATCCAGTGTATCATCTAATTTAGATTTTGATTTGTAGTACACCGCGATGTTTGAAACAATCGCCGCAATTACGCCCACGAAAATGGACTGAGGAATAGCCACAAAACCTGCAGCAGGTGTGATGGCTACTAGACCTACCACTGCACCGATACAAAATCCAAGTACAGAAGGTTTCTTGCCTCTGAGTACATCAAAGAACATCCATGAAAGACCAGCAGCGGCTGCAGCGGTATTGGTTGTTGCAAAAGCTGATACCGCAAGTGGACCAGCACCCAATGCTGAACCGGCGTTAAAGCCAAACCAGCCGAACCATAATAAACCAGTGCCTATTAATACATAGGGAATATTTGCAGGTGGAATTTCTTTTTGTTCAACATGCGCTTGTCTGCGTTTAAGTACGAGTGCTCCAGCAAGAGCTGCACAACCAGCAGAAATATGTACTACGGTACCACCAGCAAAGTCAAGTGCGCCCATTTTAAACAGGAACCCTTCAGGATGCCATGTCCAGTGTGCGATTGGTGCATACACCAGCAGACTGAATAATGCGATAAAGAGAATATAGGATGTGAATTTGATCCTTTCAGCCACGGCGCCTACTACCAGACCTGGGGTAATGATGGCAAACATGAGCTGAAACAGCGCAAATAGGGTAATTGGAATGCTTGGTGCCAAGCTCCATGGAGCGCCTGAGTTCATGCCTTTGAAAAACATGTGTGTGGTAGGGTCGCCAATGAATCCACCGATTGAATCGCCGAAGCATAGACTATAACCTACAAAAACCCAAAGTATACTTACTACTCCAGTAGCAACCACACTTTTAATCATGGTAGAAATAACATTCTTTCTGTGAACCATACCGCCATAAAAGAAGGCGAGACCTGGAGTCATTAGAAATACAAGTGCGGTTGCAACCAGGATCCAGGTAATATCTGCTGGATTGTAAGCGCCTGCATCATCTTTAAAATCTGGTAAGGAGGGAACGAAAAGTGCCGCAACGGCAACTGCAACCAGTGCAACAAATGGTGCAGCCTGCTGGAATGTCAATTTTTTCATGCGAGGGTTAATTAATGTTAGAAATAATTGATATAAATAATTTCATTTCAATATTACTAAATTATTTTATCATTTTCTTATCATTTATTAACATTTTTTATTTTTTCATTTGTTATTCTTCAATTAGAAATATGTACACAAAATTCTATTAAGTAACTGATAATCAAATAAAAAAGCCGTTTTGTTAATAGAAAACGGCTTTTGAAAATAATAAATTATAAAATATTATATATTTAGTAAATAGCTTTGATCCTTCGATTCCAGTACGGAATCGCCCATCAGGTACTGATCTACTTTTCTGGCGCACTCTCTTCCTCCACTAATTGCCCACACTACCAGCGATTGTCCTCGCCTCATATCACCGGCAGTAAATACCTTAGGTATGTTCGTTTGGAACTGTTTTTCATCTGCCCGAACATTGCCTCTTTCATCCAAGGCAACCCCAAGTTCAGTAATCAGTCCGTCATGTTGCGCATGCAAAAAGCCCATAGCCAGCAAAGCCAGTTCACAAGGAATTTCCCTTTCAGATCCTGCAATCTCCGTAAATCCTGCTGGTTTTTCTGGTGTGGAAGCTGTCCATTGAAGGTCCACAATCTGTAAAGCCCTTAATTGACCTGAAGCATCACCCAAAAAAGCTTTAGTGGCAACTGCCCATTCTCTATTAGCCCCTTCTTCATGCGAAGAAGTAGTTTTAAGTGTCATTGGGTATGTGGGCCAAGGCATTTGAGTAGTCCTTTGCTCTGGAGGCTTAGGTAATAATTCAAGCTGCGTAACTGAATAGGCGCCTTGTCTGTTAGATGTGCCAACACAATCGCTTCCTGTATCACCACCACCAATCACCACCACATTTTTTGCTGTTGCAAATATGTCTGCACCCGTTACCGCCTCATTAGAAACTCGCTGGTTTTGTTGTTTCAGGAAATCCATCGCAAAGTGAACGCCCTTCAATTCCCTTCCCGGAATATTCAGGTTGCGCGGAATGGTAGAGCCGCCGGTTAATACTATTGCCTGAAATTCACGTAACAAATCATTGATACCAATATTTACCCCAACATTCGAATTGCACCTGAATTGCACCCCTTCCTGTTCCATTAAAGCAACCCTTCTTTCAACCACCCATTTTTCCAATTTGAAATCCGGTATCCCGTATCTTAAAAGTCCGCCTGGATAAGCATCTCTCTCAAATACAGTAACCTGATGACCGGCATAGTTTAATTGAGCGGCTGCTGCAAGTCCTGCAGGACCAGAGCCAACCACCGCAATTTTTTTACCAGTACGGAGGTTGGGTATGCGAGGCTTTACAAAGCCTTTATCAAAAGCTATTTCAATAATATGCTTTTCAATTTCTTCAATTGTTACCGGAGGTTGGTTGATGCCAAGCACACATGCGCTTTCGCAGGGGGCCGGACAAATTCTTCCCGTAAACTCAGGAAAATTATTGGTAGCACTTAATATTTCATAAGCCTCTTCCCAGTTCTTACGGTAAACAGCGTCGTTGAATTCAGGGATAATATTTCCCAGCGGACAACCATTATGACAAAATGGTACGCCGCAATTCATGCATCGTGCCGCTTGCTGATTAAGGGTTTGCTCAGGTAAGCGTTCTACAAACTCCTGATAGTCTTTAACACGTTCCTCCGGTTTCCTTTTTCCGGGAAGCGTTCTTGTAAATTCTAAAAATCCAGTTGGTTTACCCATGTTCGTCTGTTTTTGTTTTGCAGCCAATGTTATGGTTAAGGAGTGGAGCTTTAGACCATAGTCCATAGTCCATAGTCCATGGTCCATGGACTATGGACTCAGCACTACCTGCGCTTTCTGCATCAACACTTTTTTATAATCACTTGGGAATACTTTTATAAAATGTTTTTGCTGGTTGTCGAAATCATCAAGTATGAATTTGGCAACGGTGCTGTTTGTGTATTTATAATGTTTGGCGATCATTTCCTGGAGGAAGCTTGCGTCTGATGAATCGAGTGGATCGAGTTCTACCATTTCGCGATTGCATTTTTCTTCAAAACTTCCAGAAGCATTATATACATAGGCAATACCTCCACTCATACCTGCCGCAAAGTTTCTTCCGGTATCACCCAAGATAATCGCGTGGCCACCTGTCATGTATTCACAGCCATGATCCCCAACGCCTTCTACAACTACATTTGCGCCGGAATTTCTTACGGCAAATCTTTCACCTGCCTTTCCCCTGATATAGGCTTCACCAGCGGTAGCGCCATATAAGGCCACATTTCCGATGATGATGTTTTCTTCGGGAACAAAGCTGGCTTGCTTATGCGGGTATACGATGAGTTTTGCGCCACTCAGTCCTTTACCAAAATAATCATTGGCATCGCCTTCCAGTTCTAGTGTTACTCCTTTGGTATTGAACGCACCAAAGCTTTGTCCGGCAGTACCATTGAAATTAAAGTGTATGGTGTCTTCCGGTAAGCCAGCAGCCCTATAGCGTTTGGTGATTTCATTTGATAGGATAGTACCTGCAGTTCTATCCGTATTCTTTATTGAAAAGGATGCATGGGTTCGCGTAGTATTCTCCAGTGAAGCTGCTGCTGCTTTCAGTAACTTCCAGTCGAGCACATCACTCAACCCATGATCCTGTTCTTCCTGTTTAAATAAGCCTGTATAAAGTGATTCAGGTTCCTTAAAGAGAACAGATGATAAATCGAGCTTGGAATATTTCCAGTGACTAATATTGTCTCGCATTTCGAGAGAATCAACTTGCCCTACCATTTCCGGAATAGTGCGATAACCTAGTTCGGCCATGATTTCCCTAAGTTCCTGTGTAATGAATCGGAAAAAGTTTACCACATGGTCAGGGTCACCTGCAAATCGTTTTCTCAATTCTGGATCCTGGGTTGCAACTCCAACCGGGCAGGTATTCATGTGGCATTTACGCATCATGATACATCCTTCTACAATAAGTGCTGCTGTTGCCACGCCCCATTCTTCTGCACCAAGCAGTGTCGCAATTGCAATATCCCTGCCTGTTTTCATTTGACCATCTGCCTGAACTACGATTCTGCTTCTCAGTTTATTTTTTACCAATGTCTGGTGTGTTTCCGCAAGCCCTAGTTCCCATGGCAATCCTGCATGTTTGATAGAACTGATGGGGGAAGCGCCTGTGCCTCCATCATGACCAGAAATCAATACTACATCCGCTTTGGCTTTTGCCACACCTGCGGCAATTGTTCCAACGCCTGCTTTCGATACCAGCTTAACATTGATGCGTGCGGCGCGATTGGCATTCTTAAGATCGAATATTAATTGCGCTAAATCTTCAATCGAATAAATATCGTGGTGGGGTGGAGGTGAAATTAATCCAACACCAGGAGTGGCATGTCTTGTTTTGCCGATCCAATCGTCTACTTTATGTCCGGGTAGCTGACCACCTTCACCAGGCTTTGCTCCCTGTGCCATTTTAATCTGTAGCTCATCTGCTTCAGTAAGGTATAAGCTTGTTACCCCAAACCTTGCCGATGCCACCTGCTTAATGGATGAGCGCATTGAGTCGCCATTGACCAAAGGCGTGTACCTGATTTCATCTTCACCACCTTCTCCCGTATTGCTTTTTCCGCCCAGTCGGTTCATGGCAATAGCCAATGTGGTGTGGGCTTCCCAGGAAATGGAGCCGAAAGACATAGCACCTGTGGCAAATCTTTTATAAATAGATTCTGCAGGTTCTACTTCGTCAATGGATATGGATGGACGATTTCTTTTGAACTGAAATAAGCTACGTAATGTGCATGCTTTTTCAGATTGATCGTTGATGAGTTTTGAATATTTTTTGAAGACGCCGTAGTCGTTAGTTTTGGTAGCGTTCTGTAAAAGGTGGATGGTCTGCGGGTTGAATAAATGGAATTCTCCTTTTCTTTTCCACTGATAAATGCCACCAACAGGCAAACGATCTATCGGTATATCTTTTTTGCCAAATGCGAAATAATGTTTTGCAAGTGTTTCTTTTGCAATTTCATCAAGACCCATTCCTTCAATCCTTGAAGTAGCACCAGTGAAATAAGTGTCTACCACTTTTTTGTTCAGACCAATGATCTCAAAAATCTGAGCACCCTGGTAAGATTGCAAGGTTGAAATACCCATTTTAGAAAACACTTTCAATAATCCTTCATTTACAGCCTTGATATAATTTTTCTTGAGGTAATCAACATCAAGTGATGTTTGTAATTTTTCGCTGAGCTTCATATCGCGGATGGATGATAAAGCCAGGTATGGGTTAATGGCTGTTGCGCCAAATGCAATCAGGCATGCAAAATGATGCACTTCCCACACATCACCTGCTTCTACAATAATGCCAACCTGACCACGATATCCTTTTCTGATAAGGTGGTGGTGTACTGCGGCAGTTGCAAGCAAGGATGGCATAGGAGCGTGGTCGGAATCAATGGCCCTGTCTGTTAAAATGATTACTTCAAAACCATCTTCCACGGCATCAACTGCATAACGACAAAGCCTGTCTAGTCCGGCTTTAAGTGATCCTGGTTTACCATCGGCGCGGAAATAGGTTTGCAGGGTTTTTGCCTGAAATATGCCAGTGTCGATGCTTCTTATTTTTTCCAGTTCGTGGTTATTGAGTACTGGTTGTTTTAAAGCTACACTATGACATGCAAGTGGATCTTCCACCAGTAAATTACCATTGCTTCCTGCGAATGTTGCCAGCGACATAACCATGCGTTCCCTGATGGGGTCGATGGGAGGGTTGGTAACCTGGGCAAATAGTTGTTTGAAATAACTGCTGAGATGTTGGGGTTGATCGCTTAATACAGCCAATGGTGTATCCGTTCCCATTGAACCAATTGGTTCTTTGCCATCTAATGCCATTGGAGCAATAATGGTATCGAGGTCTTCTGTTGAATAACCAAATGCTTTTTGGTATTTGAACACCTGATCGTGTTCAAGGTGGGTAAACATTACCCGTGGTTCAGGTAATTCCTCGAGCCTGATTTTGTATTTGTTCAACCAGTCGGCATAAGGCTTTTGTGAGCAGATCTGTTGCTTCAGTTCTTCATCGCTGATGATGCGTCCCTGTTCCATATCAACCACAAACATTTTACCTGGCTGTAATCTTCCTTTTTCAATGATGATTGAAGGGTCAACAGGTAATACGCCGGTTTCTGAAGCCATAATTACCCGATCGTCGTTGGTAACGCAGTAGCGTGAAGGACGAAGGCCATTACGGTCAAGGGTAGCACCAATTATTTTTCCATCTGTAAAAGAAATCGATGCAGGTCCATCCCAAGGCTCCATCATACAAGCATGGTATTCGTAAAATGCTTTTTTGATAGGATCCATCTGGTCGTTGCTGTCCCATGCTTCGGGAATCAGCATCATCATTACATGTGGTAAGGATCTTCCCGTCAGGGTTAATAGTTCAATCATATTATCCAGACAGGCAGAATCTGATTGTCCTTGTGTTACAATCGGTAAAAGCATTTCCATTTCTTCCTTACTGAAATAAGGAGAGGTAAATCCTTTTTCACTTGTTCTGAGCCAGTTTAAATTTCCCTGAAGCGTATTTATTTCTCCATTATGTGCTATGTACCTGAACGGCTGTGCCAGTTTCCAGGATGGGAAAGTATTGGTGGCAAAGCGAGAGTGTACAAGTCCAAATGCAGATACAACCCTTTTGTCACTCAGGTCAGGAAAATAACCCCTTACCTGGGTGCTTGTTAGTTGTCCTTTATAAACTATTGTTTTGTAAGAAAGGGAAGCCAGGTAAAAACCGATTTCATCTTTTTTAACGGTGTTATTGATGGTATGGGAGGCGTAATTACGCAACACGAAAAGTTTTCTTTCGAATTCGTCTGGTTGTGTAATATGATCTGGACAGGCAATAAATACCTGTTCCATAACTGGTTCAACGGAGAGTGCAGTTTTGCCAATATCTGTAGTGTTTACGGGAACTTTGCGATAGCAGAGTATTTCAAGTCCCAGTTTTTCTGCAGAACGGTTAAAAATGTCGCGGCATTCTTCGCGTAAGCGTAATTCTTTAGGAAAGAAAATGCTTCCTACACCATACTTGCCAAAAGCAGGAAGATGTATGCCTTGTTTGATACACTCATCGAAAAAGAATTCGTGGGGAATTTGAATCATGATACCTGCTCCGTCGCCTGTATTGCTCTCGCAACCGCATGCGCCGCGGTGTTCCATGTTCTCCAATACCGTGAGGGCATCGGTGATGTGCTGGTGTGATTTACTACCCTTAATATTTGCTACGAACCCAATGCCACAAGCATCATGTTCAAAGCTTGGGTCATACAAACCCTGGCTGTTTTTTGAAACAAGCATTTGCAACCGAATTAAAGTTCAGGAAATAGCATGG
>CAZTCS010000061.1:0-23054 GCA_964611995.1 uncultured Sediminibacterium sp.
CCGAATAAATTGAAAGAACAGTTTCTATATAAAAAAGCAAGACTTGGTTGTCTTGCTTTTTTTATGTGCCGACGATAAAACAATGTGTGAAACTTATTTGCCAAGATTAACCAACAATTCTTTTTTTTGCACCGTAAACCGTAAACAATTATGCCCCAATCAAAACAACCCGCTATCCTTGTACTGGCTGATGGTAATGTCTTCTATGGACACGCTTTTGGAAAAACTGGTACTACTACGGGTGAAATTTGTTTTAATACCGGTATGACCGGATACCAGGAAGTATTTACCGATCCAAGTTATACCGGACAGGTACTGATCATGAACAATGTTCATATCGGGAATTATGGCGTGAAGGAATCTGATGTCGAAAGCAGCAGCGTAAAAATTCATGGTCTGATTGCCAGAAACCTGGAAGAACAATACAGCCGTATACAGGCAAATAACAACCTTAATGCCTACCTGCAGGATAATAATATCGTAGCCATCGATAATATAGATACAAGGGCATTAGTGGCTCATATCAGAACCAAAGGTGCAATGAACTGTATCATCTCTTCAGAGATACTGGATGTTGAACAACTAAAACAACAACTGGCTGGCGTACCTGATATGGATGGTCTTGAACTTGCAAGCACCGTTAGCACTACCGAAGAATATGAAATGGGTGATGTAAATGCACCTATAAAAGTGGCCGTGCTTGATTTTGGTGTAAAGAAACATATCCTTCAGTGTCTGGTAGACAGAGGCGCACATATTAGGGTACACCCTGCCAAAACTCCTTTGAGCAGACTGAAAGAGTTTAACCCGAATGGATATTTTATTTCCAATGGTCCTGGTGATCCTGCAGCAATGGATTATGCAGTTACCACCGTAAAAGACCTGCTGACAGAAAACAAACCTGTTTTTGGAATCTGTCTTGGACACCAACTGCTGGCATTGGCTAATGGAATACCAACTTTTAAAATGCACCATGGACACCGTGGACTCAACCACCCTGTAAAAAATATCATTACGGGTCAATGTGAGATCACTACCCAGAACCATGGGTTTGGTGTAGATCCTGAAGCAGTGAGAAATCACCCTAATGTAGAAATTACACATATCAACCTGAACGATCAGTCAATTGAAGGCATCAGGATAAAAGACAAACCCGCTTTTAGCGTACAATACCATCCTGAAAGCACACCTGGTCCGCACGATAGCAGGTACCTCTTCGATGATTTTCTTACCATGATCAAAGACCGAATGAATTAATATAATTCGTTTCAGCATATTGGCCACGGACTACAAATGATCCGTGGCCATTTTTTTTCCTAACTTCGAACTATGAAGATCGCCATCATAAACGGTCCAAACCTGAATTTACTGGGCAAAAGGGAAACAGATATTTATGGCAACATGCCATTCGATGCATATTTTTCATCCTTACAAAACCTGTTCCCTCAAATTGAATTCACCTATTTTCAAAGCAATATTGAAGGGGAACTCATAGACGCTATACAGAAATTTGGATTCAGTTATGATGGTATAGTATTGAACCCCGCTGGATATACCCATACCTCAGTAGCATTGGGAGATGCTATAGCTGCGGTAAAAACCCCAGTTGTTGAAGTTCACATCAGTAATGTACATGCAAGAGAAGAATTCAGAAAATTGTCGCACGTTTCAGGAAAGTCGGCAGGGAGTATCATTGGATTAGGATTAAAAGGATATGAATTGGCCATTCGCTGGCTGCTAGACAAACACTAATCTATTGGTACGGTCTTTGCATTTTCAGCAACATCATGTATCAACAATATAGCAGAAAAGTTTTTTGGCTGATCATTATCAGCGCCATTGTAAAACTCATCATCGCAGGATTCCTTGAATTAGGTAATGATGAAGTGTACTACTGGACCTATGCCCTTCAACCAGACCTTAATCATTTTGATCATCCACCAATGGTTGGTTGGCTGATACGATTTACTACTTTGAACCTATGGTGGGTAAATGAAGTAACCATAAGATTTGGAGCTATACTCTGTTCAGCGCTTGCTACATGGATCATTTTTAAATTAGGCAAACTGATCGATAGTGAAAGAGTAGGGTGGCTTGCAGCACTTATTTATACCTTATCTGTTTACACTGGTTTTATAGCGGGTTTATTTATTTTACCCGACTCTCCACAAATGCTCTTTTGGGTAGCCTCTTTATACCTGATGGCTTACCTCATCTTAAAAAGAGAAGAGGAAAATCTAGGTGTATGGTTATTATTGGGTCTAACTATTGGATTGGCTGCCCTGAGTAAAGTACATGGATTATACCTGTGGGCGGGCTTTGGAGCATTTCTTTTATTTACACGTATACAATGGTTAACCAACTGGCGTCTTTATGTAGGGGTATTGATTACCCTTCTTTGTATTGTGCCGATTGTTTACTGGAATTTTGAGTATGATTTTATTACCTATCGATTTCATTCAGCAAGGGTAACCAATACCAGTTTACAATGGGATATGTTGGGAAGGGAAGTTATTGGCGAAGCATTGTACCAACATCCGTTTATCTATATACTTATACTGCTTTCATTATTCGCAATTATAACCAACAGAATTCGTTTTGGCAGAAAACGCGTAACCTCCTGGCTCTTGTGGATGAGTATACCGATGATATTAATCTTCTGGGGTGTATCCTTATTCAATCCAACTTTACCACATTGGGCAGGACCAGCTTATATACCACTCTATTTAATCGCAGCATTGTTTTTACAGAAGAGCAGTAACCGGATTTATCCGATATGGATACAAGCTTCCTTTATATTGGTTGTTGTTGTGCTTACAACAGGGGTGATTTTGGTTCGTTATTCACCAATAAATTTTGGTAGCCAACAAAAAGAAAACTATGGTGAATATTGCCCAACACTTGACTTGTCGGGCTGGGAAACCATGAGTGAACAATTCAATAAAATTTATCAGGCAGATATTAATGCCGGCACCATGCGAAAAGATGCCGTACTGGTAACCAATAAATGGTTCCCCGGCGGACACCTTGAGTTTTATACAGCACGGAAAACTGGTATGAAATTAATTGGAGTGGGTGAATTACAGGACCTGCATAAATTCGCATGGCTGAATAAAGAAAGGGGAGGACTACAAAAAGGAGCAGATGCTTATTTTATTGCTGCTTCAAATCTGCCCTACGATGTAAAGAGCAATCTCTCCAAATACTTTACCTCCATTGAAGAGCCGATCGTAATTAATCAAATGCGTGCCGGAAAAGTAGTGCGCTATTTCTATGTATATCGGTTGAAGCAGGCAGTAGTTACCATTCCTGAAATACTGCCCTGATTATTTTTTCCCAGCCGGTATATCTGAACTGTCTTTTGCAGGTTTAAACTGAATATCTTCTGGTTTGGTGGCGAAAATATTGTCGAAGTCTCTGCGGTAAGAAATACTAGCACCAAAGCGATTTCTTCTACCAATTCCACTGCTTGAACTGGAAATATCCAGACTGTTTTTATTAAACAGAATAGCCCTGAGTTTGCGGTCTTTGGAAAGAATAAATTCTATATTAAGGTCTGGTAACCACTGAAGATTGCCATTTTTAATGGCTGCAGAATTACTTACGTTAAAGTCCAGGTCACCACCGAATGTTACAATCATTTTATCCTGGAAAAAACTCTTTCCTAACTTAAAGTTTACCCGAGATCTGTCGATTGAATTACTATTGATGGCGCCTCCTGCAACACTATTGGTAAGTTCATTATTACTGTACCAAGAAGTACCCAGATCGAAACGCAGACTTTTATCACCAGTTAATTTGTAGAGAAAATTAGAGAACATCTTGTTGATCTCTTTGGTGAGTATCTGCGATAGGGTGTTGGCTCCAATTGTAGTAAAGGAATTATTCGCACCATTACCACCACCATTACCTACACTAGGAGGGGCAAAAGTGTTAAATACGATCAAAAAAGATACCTGCTTCAGGATTTCATTTTCATCTTTCTCCAGTCGGGTTATGTACTGGGAAAGTTCATTATCACTTTTCACCGGACTACCCTGCGGGAAGTCGAGCTTGAATTGTATTTTTGGCTGGGTAAGTTTATCCCTTAATTCTGCAATCACATACACTTCTCCTCTATATCCCTTTGCAGCACCACTGAGGTTAATATTTGAAACCAGATCATACAAGGCAATACGTTCTGCTGTGTATCGTGCATCAATATGAATATCTGCTTTAAACGGGTCGCCGGTCCATTCAATAAAGTTACCAGCATCGGGCATCAACTCAAATGGTTTCTTTATAAATGACTGAAAATTGAAATCATAATTTCCTTTTTCAATATTGTATTTTCCACGCATGGACAATGGTTCAGATGTACCCGCTGTAATGCGTAGTGTGCCATTTCCAGACGCTTTGATCACATCACCGGTAAGGTCATCGAGTATTACATCGATCAATGTTTTGTTGGTAGCCGTTAAACGAAGATCAACAGACAGGTTAAATCCGCTGTTCTTTTTTTCTGTGGCCATTTCGGTACCATACTCCTTAAATACAATAAAATCTGCACTTCCACTTTCTCTGCTGGTAGAATTTGGTATATAAATATGGGAGCTATCGGTTGATTCAGCAACCAGTGTCATTTTTGCATTTGATTCCGGACCTTTTAACGTAAATGTGTTTACCCTTCCGATTGCATTACCATAGAATTGTTGGTTGTCTTCGCGTTTTGTATCAATCAATAATAATTTATCGGTTTTTAGATCAAAATCAAAAGCCATGTTTTTGAACCCTCGTTCATATAGCTTTCCTTTTACGGAACCGGTGTTATTAAACTTGTCGCGAATGCTAAACTGGCCAAAGTCAATACCATCTTCTTCAAATTTTATTTCGGCTGAATCTATATTGTAATAAACCTGCGTATAATCGACTTTTAAACCTGCATTATACATTTTTACCCTTCCAGATAGTGTAAGATTAGCTGGATCACCACCAATAGATATTTTCCCTTTGGCTTGTCCGGACAGATCAGAAAAAATGCCGGTAAGGAATTGGTTCAGGAAGCCAATTTTAGCGTCGTTCAATGTAATATCATTGCTTAGCGGATTTCCGATTGAATCTTTGAGGTTATAAGAACCCTTCGCCAGAAAATCAAATCCAGGATTAGGTGAAATGATATCGTATCGAATTACACCCGTTTTATTACTGTAATCGGCTTTAATTTTTACCAGTCCGACAGAGTCATCATCAAACCTGAATTGCTCGGCAGATAATGTAGCGTCTGCATTGAACTGCCCAAAGAAATCGCGCATTATAATTTCACCACTGGTGATACCTTCCAGTCTTGGACTTTTCATTACCAGTGAAGTAAGGTCGCCCAATACTACATTCCTGAGTTTAACTATCAGGTTGTTTGTATTGCCTCCATCTTCTTCTTCCGTTTCTACGGTAATTTCCTGAAATCCTTGCGTAAACTTAACATTGTTCGCAAGTACAAAATTTTTCCTGATAACCAGTTCACCTTCTTTTTCAAGGTTCCATTTCTTGTTGTTCAGTACAAAGGAAGAGGGTAAAAACTGTATCCTCGCTCCGTCAGAAAGAGTATAAACATCTGCGTTCAGATTGGCATCATTCAGCGTGTTATCAGCACTGGTTTTAATTGATACAAAAGAATGGTCATCTTTCGCTGTTACGGAGAGATTAGTGCCTGGAAAACTAAGGCTGTCGCCAATGGTTATGGTGGTTATATCTCCTTTAAGTGAAAGGGTATCCATATTACCAGCACCCTTTAATTGTACGCCATTAAATGCGTAATTATCAACTTTACCAAAAGGAACGTTTAGGGTAAGTTGGATATCATTTTTTCTGGTATCGATACTGCCATATAAAGAAGCGTCATTAAAGCCGGTGAATTTTTTGCTGAAAATTTGCAGGTATGGTTCAATATAATTGGTATTCACCTTTACATCGAAACGCTGATTTTCCGGAATGCTTTTTGGTGCAGCTACGTAAACAGGATAATAGTGGTGCAAGAAAGATTGAATACTGGTAGGTAATTCAAGAATGCTGAATTGTCCTTTAATCTCTGCCCTGAATTCATTACTCCCAACGCGTAAAATTTTCATGTCACCCTCCTGAACTGAGGTGATGTTAAGTGAGTCGAAACTTATTCGGTTTGTTTCGTCTTTAACCACAGCATTCAGGAATTTTGCAGTGCCTAGAAAGTTGTCAATATTAGTACCGGTGAAATTGGCATCGAGTAATCCGGTTAATTCAATCTGATCTTTAATAAAATTGAGCGCTTTCAGGTTTGATTGAACAAGGTCACCAACTACGTTAAAGCTTGGAACATCTTTAGAAAAATCAATTTCAACTGAAGTAGTAAAGTTTAAATTGGGGTCATCAATTTCCAGTTCACCAGAAAATGCCTTTTTCTGAAAAGTACCATTCGTTACTATATTCGAATAGGTATAGTTATTAAAGTTGAGCGAATCGATGGTTCCTTTCAATGTTGTTTTGATCTTATCAACAGCAAAACTACTTCCTTCAATTTCTCCTTTAAAGTTTACCAAACCCAGTGAATTGGTATTTAAGAAGCGTCCAATATTAAAACGAGTGGTTTCGAGATTACCGGTATAAGTGGGCTCGCCTTTTGCTGGTAGTTTTAAACTTATATTGGTTTTTAATCCTCCCAATTCAGTGCTGAACATACCTGCAGTAACAAAATTGTTGATGGTGCCTTTAAAATCTCCGCGATAAATAATCTTACCCAACTCTGCAAGGTTAGGATCCTTAATATCTTTCAAAGCCGGAATAAAACTATACAGATCATTGTAGTTTGTTGATACTACACCATTACTAAAATTAATCTGTGTGGTATTGATATTGGGAAGTCCTTTCATGGCAAAGTTGCCGGTGATATTGGTCTTATTTCCCAATCTTGCTGATAGTCTTTCAACAGAGAAATTCGCAACAGTTCCCTTATAGTTTCCAGAGAGGTCAATATTTCTTTTTAGCGTGCGTAATTCCGGTGCAAAAAAAGCGATGTCGTCGCTGCTGATTCTTGCTTCACGGAAACGGGCATCCATCACAACCTTCTCAACATAATCTCCAAAATCCTTATTGAAATCCGTGAATTTCATAGCATAATAGTTGCCGATTCTGCTCTTGTTGGTTCTGATATCAAGAGCCGCCAACTCCATGATCTGAGGCGTAAACCTGAATTTGGTTTTTAATTTCTGAAGCTGAAATCCGCTTCGGTCTTTCACAGAAAGGTCTATGTCTGCACGTAAGGTATCTTTTACAAAAGAAACCTGATTAAGGGTGCCATTTAATTTACTCAGTTGAATATGGGAGCCATCGAAATATGCGGATGGATTTTTTTCATTGCCATCGAGAAAAAGTTTTCCGTCTACAATTTGTAATGTTTTGGCTTTAATCAACATATTACCTGCGTTGAATTGCAAGCCAGTGTCTTTAGTTGGTGGTTGTTGTTGACGAATCTTTGCTGGTCGAAGTGCGGCAATACCCTGAACGGCAAACAGGGGTTGAACCAGTTTAATATCATCTATCAGGAAAATAGATTTCTTCAAATCAACCTTTGATGCATTTAATACCAGACTTTGCAGTTCTACGGTCATTTTTTCTCCCGCCCACCGATCATTTTTTACAAGCCTGATATTTTTAAGGTCCACTTTTTTCAGGTCGAGATCCATACCACCTCCTTTTTTCTCATCAGTAGAAGGGGAGGAGAAATGATCAACAATATACTGGTAGTTCCAGACGCTGTCTTTTCGGTTAATTTTTATGGTGGCGTCTTCAAGTCCAACATACCGCAATACAGCCTTGTCTTTCAGAAAGAACCAGTCTGTAATGCGCACTTTAAGGTTCCCGGCGTATAATAAAGTATCTTTTGCACGGTCTCGAACCAGTAAACCCTCCATATTCAGCCTGTTGAATAATCCAATGCTGATATACTTAATCTTAATTTCGGTTCCGAGCGATTTGGATAACCTGCTTGTGGCAATACCTACCAGTTTATTTTGAACATAGTCTGTCTGGATAGCGATAAAGATTAACAAAATCAGGGCTAAAATTACCAGCAGTGAGCGCCTTAATATTTTCAGGGATTTCTTCAGAACAGAACGGTTTATCGCAAATTTACAGAATACCTACCTGAGTGCAAATTCAGTACCAAATACCAAAAAACACCCCAAAAAACTATTAATTAAGGGCAAAAAGTTGATTTAGTGCTGCGTATTGCAATAACATGATGGTTTTACCATCTTTTATCTCTCCGGATTCAATCATTTTTAATGCCTGACTGAAAGGAAGTTCGAGTACTTCAATATTCTCCTGTTCCTCAGCCACCCCACCGCCATCGGATACTTTCATGTCTTTATTATAGGCAGCCACAAAGAAATAAAGTATTTCAGTAACTGATCCGGGCGACATATATGCTTCAAAGACCTTTTTTACATCGGTTATCTGGTAGCCAGTTTCTTCTTCAGTTTCTCTCCGAATGCAATCCTCAGGGTTGTCCTGATCCAGTAATCCTGCGCAGGTTTCTATCAACATGCCATTTTCATTGCCATTAATAAAACTGGGTAACCTGAACTGTCGGGTTAAAATCACGGTTTGTTGCAGCTTATTGTAGAGCAATATCGTAGCTCCATTTCCCCTGTCGTAGGCTTCTCTTTCCTGTTTTTTCCACGAACCATTCTTTTCCAGTATTTCGTACTGGATTTTTTTTAACACGTACCAGTTATCAGATAAAATTTCGGTATTTAAAATCCGGACAGTAGCATCCATAGCGTAATAATTGATAGTCTTTATTTTTGAGCAGCTTTCACAGAAGCAAGATAGGAGAGGCTTTCACCTTTTGGAATACTCAGCGATTTCCAATCGGTATCGCGGATCATCCTGCCTACATAAACTATTTGTCCAACATGATAGGGGTAATGTGCCAGTTGTCTTAGTATCGCATCATACACAGTAAGAGGCTCGGTACGAATGGTCACAGTTTTCATTAAATCAGCAGGCTGAAGGCTTTCAAGGGTCTTTAAAAGGCAGTCCCAGCCTGCATTCCAGAACGATAATACATCCTCTTTACTTAAAGGGGTATTATCGAATTCTGCATCTCTTTTTCGCCATTCTTTCTCTCCATCTTCTGTCAGGAAATTTGTCCATCTACTCAGCATATTGCCATACATATGTTGCACAATTACAGCAATGGTATTGCTTTCTGCGGAAGGTTGAAAAAAGAAATCTTTTTCTTCCAACTGGGCAAATGTTTGGTCGCCCAATGTTTTATAATATTTAAATCGTTTGATGGTGTCTTTCAAAAATCCAGCTTCGAAACTCATATACTTTTACTTTGTCAATTTTCATATTAAAATCCTGCAACGGAATCATCTCCTCTTTTATCGGCTACGGCTTCGCGAAATCCATTGCTCAATATCCTGATTCCTTCTGTTCTTCCAATAGCACTTCTTTCTTTCATTTTATAGCCCATTGCTTCCAGTTGCTTTTTTGTTTCAGGAAGAAAATCTCTTTCGATGGTTACTTCATCCGGTAGCCACTGGTGGTGGAATTTTGGTCTGTTGATTGCATTATCGAGGTCCATCCTGAAATCAATAAGGTTAACCAAAGCCTGAAAAACTGATGTTGGAATAGTGGTACCTCCCGGTGTTCCGATGGTAAGGTAGGGTTTATTGTTTTTAAGCATCAGTGTCGGCGTCATAGAACTCAGCATTCTTTTACCTGGCACAATCGCATTTGCTTCTCCACCCAGCGCTCCATACATATTGGGTACTCCAGGTTTAACACTGAAATCATCCATTTCATTGTTCATTAAAAAACCTGCGCCGCCCACTACTGTTCTGCTGCCATAGCCTCCATTAAGTGTTGTGGTAATGGCCACCAGGTTACCTTGTGCATCGATTATACTGAGGTGTGTGGTTTCTTCGCTCTGGTGAATAAGACCTGCTTTAATATTAGCGCTGATTCCTGCTTTCTCAGGGTAGTAATCCTGCATTCTTT
Source organism: uncultured Sediminibacterium sp. (assembly GCA_964611995.1). Lineage (GTDB taxonomy): Bacteria > Bacteroidota > Bacteroidia > Chitinophagales > Chitinophagaceae > Sediminibacterium. Next base: position 10,021 of record CAZTCS010000061.1, read on the forward strand.
TACTTAGGTAGGTGTCACTGATCAATGTATCAACAGGTACATCCCAGAAATCCGGATCACCCATGTGTTCGGCACGGTCTGCATAAGCTCTTCTTTCCGCTTCAATCATTAATTGCACACTTTTGGCAGTTTGAAATCCGTAAGTGTTTACCGGAAATTTTTCAATCATTTTCAGCATCTGTGCAATCAATATTCCTCCGCTGCTTGGGGGTGAAAAACTGATGATATCATGTCCCCTGTAATCAAAACGGATGGGCTCTCTCAATTTTGCTGTATAATTTTTCAGGTCATCATAAGTGATGATGCCTTTACCCCGCTGCATTTCTTCAACAATCAATTTTGCCGTTTCACCACCATAAAAGCCTTGTGCTCCATCTTTCTGCATTCTTTTTAAAGTTCCGGCAAGTTCTTTTTGGTATAGCGTATCACCCGCCTTCCATTTTTCAGCTTTGATAAATGCAGTTGGCCTGGTGCTGTATTTTTGGATCGATTCCCGAACACTATTTAGTGATAATGCCTCTCTTTCTGTAAGGGTAAATCCTTTTTCTGCCAGGTCTATCGCTGGCTGTATCAAACGGGCAAAGGGTAATTTGGCATAAGGTAGGGTGGCAAATAATCCTGCCACGGTTCCTGGTATGCCGGATGCAAGGTGGCCATTCTGTGATAAGGCAATCCTGGCATTTCCTTTTTCATCCAGGTACATATCTCTGGTAGATGATTCAGGGGCTGCTTCCCGGTAATCGAGTCCGATTAATTCACCATCTTTTTTTCGTGCAAGTAAAAATCCGCCACCACCGATATTCCCTGCAGCAGGATATACTACTGCTAAAGCTAATTGGGTAGCGATTGCTGCATCAAAAGCATTACCTCCCTGTTTCATAATCATTGCACCAACCTGACTGGCCAGGGGATGAGCACTGGAAACAGCGGCCCTTTGGTAATTGGCTTTTTTGACAATGGAATACTTATAAGGGTCAATAGCTTTCCCTTTTCCTACAATTGAAGGAATATTTTGTGCTGTTACAGACAAAGAAGCACAACCGATTAACGGTATAATCCACCATTTTTTCATGGCAGAAAATTAACACATTTACCAGAGACCTGATCCATTCAACACCTTCTGTCGATAAAAAATACCCGATTCTTGTCAGATACCTATATTCTTCCCTACTTTCACAACACATTTTAGCATATATGAAACCAATTATCTCCTTACTTTCCTTTTTGATGCTTATTTCGGCATCTTTTGCACAAAACGTTCCAAGTCCTGAATCCTATCTGGGGTATAAAATCGGAACACGTTATACAAGGCACCATAAAATTGTTGAGTACTTCAATGCAGTAGCCAAAGCCAGACCAGAGATGGTTAAGCTTGAACAATATGGACTTACCAACGAAGGACGTGAACTACTGTTGGCATTTGTAGGTACGCCTGAAAATATTCAAAAGCTCGAATCAATTCGTTTAAATAACCTCCGTCTGGCAGGTATAGCTAAGGATAAGGCAGCACCAGTTTTAAATGGAGCCCCTGGTATTGTTTGGCTCAGTTACAATGTTCACGGTAATGAACCTTCCTCTTCAGAAGCTGCCTTACTGATGATACATGCACTTACTGATCCAGCCAATACCCAAACAAAAGAGTGGTTGAAAAATACTGTTGTTGTAATAGACCCCTGTATCAATCCGGATGGTCGCGACCGCTATGTTAACTGGTTCAATTCCATGGTGGGAAATAACATGAATGTTCATCCAATGGCAAGAGAACATGCTGAGCCATGGCCTGGCGGACGTAGTAATCATTATAATTTCGACCTGAACCGCGATTGGGCTTGGCAAACACAGGTAGAAACACAGCAGCGTATCAAAAAATACAATGCATGGTTGCCACAGGTGCATGTTGATTTTCATGAACAAGGCTATAACTCACCTTATTATTTTGCACCCGCGGCTCAACCATTTCATGAAGTAATTACTACCTGGCAGCGTGATTTTCAGGAGCTTATTGGAAGAAACAATGCATCTTATTTTGATAAAAATGGCTGGTTGTTTTTTACAAAAGAAAGCTTCGATTTGCTCTATCCAGCATATGGCGATAGCTATCCAATTTATAATGGGGCTATTGGTATGACCTACGAACAGGGCGGACATAGCAGGGGAGGATTAGGTGTCGTTACTGCTGATGGTGATACGCTTACACTGGTAGACAGAGCTACGCACCATTTTACTACAGGGTTATCAACCGTTGAAACATCAAGCCGTAATCACGAGAAATTGATGTCTGAGTTTAAAAAATATTTTGATGATGGAAAGTCTGGTAAAGTAGGAGAATACAAGACCTACGTATTAACTGCTTCAGATCCACACAAACTAAATCCGGTTATTGAGTTGCTGGAAAAAAATGGTATTCAGTGGGGAACAGTAAGTAATAAAAATTTCCGTGGCTTCAATTATTTCACTGGAAAGGATGAAGGCTTTACTGATGAAGGATTTAATATAGCAGTAAGTGCCTATCAACCGAAAGCAGTGATGGCAAAGGTATTGCTCGAGCCAAAAACAATTGTGAATGATTCCAACACTTACGATATCACAACATGGTCATTGCCCTATGCTTATGGTGTAAAAGGATATGCAGTTAAAGAAAAACTTGATTTGGGCAACGACTGGAAACAACCCGTTGTAAATAAAGTGAATTCAAATTATGGTTTATTAATTCCTTATACCTCTTTCAATAGTGCCAAACTATTGGCTGAATTGTTGAAACAGCACATTAAAGTTCGCTTTGCGGAAAAACCATTCCGTTACAAGAATAAAAACTATGAAAGAGGCACGTTGATTGTAATTAAAACAGGAAACGGTACTGTTAATTGGAATGATATTACTAATGGTGCATGTATGAAATTTGGTGTGCAGGCAGATGTGGTTGAAACAGGCTTTATGGATCAGGGAGCTGACTTTGGTTCTTCAGATATAAAAAATATCAGTGAAGCCCCCAAAGTAGCTTTATTAACCGGAGATCAGGCTTCATCTTTGGGTGCAGGAGAAGTATGGCATTACTTTGAAAGAATGCTTGACTATCCAATTACACTGATCAATGGAAGTGATCTTGGACGCATAAACCTGAAAGACTTTAACGTGATAATCGCTCCTGATGGCTATTTCCGCTCATTGGGTGAAAAATCAGGTGCTGATAAATTAAAAGATTTTGTGCGTGGTGGTGGTAAAATAATTGCTATGGAAGGTTCGGTTTCAGCCATGGCAACTGAATTCGGACTGAAAACAAAATCAGATAAAGAGGAAGAAAAAGGAGATTATGTTGATGTGAAAAAATATGGAGAAAGAGATCGGTCATATTTACCTAATGCCATTCCTGGAGCTATTTTTAAAGTTGACCTGGATAATACCCATCCACTTGGGTTTGGATATCCCGACTTTTATTACACACTTAAACAGGATGGTAATTTATATGAGTTTATGAAGGGTGGTTGGAATGTAGGTGTGCTGAAAAAAGAAGCTTATGTAACAGGTGTAGCCGGAACAAAAGTGAAAAACAAACTCAAAGACGGAATGTTATTTGGTGTACAGAATATGGGTTCGGGTTCCGTTGTTTTTCTTGCGGAGAATCCATTGTTCAGGAATTTCTGGGAGAATGGAAAACTTTTAATGGCAAATGCTGTTTTCCTTGTAGGACAATAAATAAAAAGGCCGTCTCAAATAAAAAGGACGGCCTTTTTAATATCAACCATGCGTCAGAAAAAATTTAAAAAGGTTATGAAAACAACAGGAGTTGTTTTAGTGCTGGTACTATTGACGTGGGTAATAGTAGGAGAGAGTTGCATGAAATTCAGGATGAGTGATGAGACTGCTTTAGAGAAATTCAGGAAAGCAGGCGTTCCCCTGGATATTCAAAGACTGAAAGTAAATGGGCGAACACTGCATTATGTGAAAACAGGGAATGATAGTCTCCCTACCATTGTATTTGTTCATGGTTCTCCCGGCTCTTGGGATGCTTTCGAAAGCTACATGCGTGATTCTTTATTACTCCGGAAATACAGAATGATTTCCGTTGATCGACCAGGTTTTGGATACAGTGATTTCAGGGATGCATTAAACCTGCAGGACCAGTCGATGATCATCAATGCACTCTTTGTAAAAGAAGAAAACCACCGTCCTGTTTACCTGGTGGGTCATTCTCTGGGTGGTCCATTGATTGTTCAGATGGCAGTGGATAGACCAGGATATTTCGATGCACTGGTTATTCTAGCCGGTTCTATTGATCCTTCATTGGAAACACCTGAAAGATGGCGCCCTTTGTTGATGAATAACCCACTCAAATTTCTGGTACCAGGTGCAATGCGACCTTCGAATGAGGAATTATGGTTCCTGAAAAAAGACCTCAAATTACTTGCTCCCAAAATGGGTAATGTACGCACAAGGATATTTGTAGTGCATGGCAACAAAGACATACTTGTTCCTTATGCCAACCTCGACTTCGCAGTTAAACAATTTAAGAATGCCCGTAGCATCGACACTTTAACACTCCCTGGCGCCAACCATTTTATACCCTGGAGCCATTATAAGGTGGTAAGGGCGGTGTTGTTGAAGCTTTGAAAACTTGGCTTCAAGCTGCAAGTTTTTTTTATTATTAATCTAAATATCCACAAGCGTAAATGTGGTAATTGAATATTTCTTTTAAGTAGGATTTTTGCGAAATAAATTCGCTAGTCCTATCAAGTATTCCAATAATAGCAGAAAGACTAAAATAAGCACCAATCAAGGCGTGTAGCTTGCAGCTTGCAGCTTGAAGCCAAATTTCCCCGGACAGCAATGGCTGCTAGCTTCGATTTTTTCTACAAATGGTGCGGCATATCATCTTACAGCCTTTATCTTCGTTAGCACCATTCCTGTCGTATGAAAAAAAAATGTATACTGCTTTTATCGGGCTTGCTGGGTTTTAGCTTTATCTATGGTCAGATTGTACCTGTAACTGCAAATGCAGCAGATATTTACCAGCAGATCAAGAAATTAAATGTACTTGGTTCTGTTTTGTATTTGGCCGCACATCCAGACGATGAAAACAACGGACTTTTACCCTATCTCGCCAAAGAAAAACTATATCGTACCGCATATTTAAGTCTTACAAGAGGAGACGGCGGACAAAACCTGATTGGTCCAGAACAGGGTATTGAGTTGGGTATGATCAGAACTCAGGAATTGCTTGCTGCAAGAGCCATTGACGGATCTGAACAGTATTTTACCCGAGCTTATGAATTTGGTTTCAGCAAAAGTTCCGAGGAAGCATTAAGGGTTTGGAACCGAACTGAAGTGCTTGCCGATGCAGTTTGGATGATAAGATCATTACAACCTGATATCATTATCGCAAGATTCCCTCCCGACGCAAGGGCAGGACATGGCCACCACGCTGCATCCGCAATCATAGCTGAAGAAGCGTATAAGGCTGCGGCAGACAGCACAAAATTTCCGGAACAGTTTAGATACGGGTTAAAACCATGGCGTGCTAAAAGGTTGTTGTGGAACACCTTCAATTTTGGAAGAAATAATACCATCAGCGAAAACCAATTGAAAATAGAAGTAGGTGCTTATAATCCATTGCTGGGAAAAAGTTATGGGGAACTTGGTGGAGAAGCAAGAAGCATGCATAAAAGCCAGGCAGAAGGCAGACCAAGAAGAAGGGGAGAAGTGTATGAATACTTTGCGCATGTGGATGGTGATTCTGCCATATCGGATATCATGGATGGTGTAAATACAAGTTGGTCGAGATTGAAACATGATACAACCCTTGTATTGGGTAAAGGAACAAAGGCTGAAAAAAATGTTCATTTATCAATCGATAAAGAGCTTACACAAATTCAAAATGGCATTGATGATATACTGGCGCAATATGATTTCAGGAAACCGGAGAAATCTGTTCCGCAGTTGGTGCAGGTTTATAAATTAATGATGAACAAATTACCCTCTGGCCCATGGAGAACACAGAAATTAAAAGAGGTTCAGGAAATTATTGAGTATGCATCCGGTTTATTTGCCGAAGCTTTTACACAACAGGAAACAGCTTTAATGGGAGATAGTGTAAGGGTTAACTTTTTTGTGAATAAAAGAAGCGATGTAAACCTCACCATCAGATCTATGCGATTTAACCAACAAAAAGATTCGGTGGTGATGCAAGTTGCAGAAAAAAATAAAAATTACCAATACATACATACACTTGTTCCTGACAAAGGTTCAGACCAGACCCAGCCATACTGGCTTCGCAAAGCAAAAACTACCGAAGGCATGTTTGTAGTAGAAGACCAGCAAGAGATCGGCAAAGCCTGGAACGATCCTTTATTTACCGTATTGTTCGAAATTGAAATTGAAGGAGTAAAATTCCAGGTTCAAAGACCAGTCATGTATAAATATGTAGATGCCGAAAGAGGCGAGTTATACCAGCCCTTTATCATTGTGCCAAACATAGAGTTATATATGAGTCCATCAGTAGTGCTGCTGAATGTAAAAGAAGAGAATGGTAAGAACAGAGCAGATTCGATGTTGCATGTTGTGTATCGTTCAAACTTTTCGCAGAAACAAGTCACGACATCCCTGAATATCAGACAGGAAAAAGTGAAGCCTGTGATCAGTCGAGAAAAAAGAGATTATGTAAAAGGACAACGTGAAATCATCGATATTCCGCTTGCTACAGTGTATAATCCAAACGCAGCAGCGCAATACCTTGAAGCTACTATGTCTATCATATCGCCAAAAGGAAAAATCCTGAACTTCTCAGATTATTTTAAGTCTATTCGTTATGATCATATACCCAACATCAATTATGCATTTCGTGATCACATCAAAATAGTTAAAGAAGAGATTAAGGTAAAAGGTAAAAAAGTGGGTTATATACCTGGTTCAGGAGATGTAATACCAGAAGCACTCAGACAATTGGGTTATGAAGTGAAAGAATTGGATGATGCTGATTTAACCAATGAGAATCTCATTCAGTTCGACGCAATTATTACCGGGGTACGTGCATATAATCTGCACGACTGGCTAACCGGAAAATACGATGTAATGATGCGGTATGTTGAAAATGGAGGTAACCTGATTGTTCAATACAACCGAAATCAGGGAGGGGTTCCATCCCCTAAAATAGGTCCATATCCCTTCCAGATATCAACCAATCGTGTTACCGAGGAAGATGCTGAAGTCAGGTTTGCTTTGCCAGATCATCCTGTATTAAATACTCCCAATAAAATAACTGATGCCGATTTTTATGATTGGGTACAGGAGCGCAGTACCTATCAGGCTGATCAGGCAGATAGCCGTTATCAGGCTCCTTTATCGATGAACGACAAGGGAGAAAAAGCAAGTAGCGGAAGCTTGATAACAGCCGCACATGGGAAAGGTAATTTCGCTTATGTAAGCTTGGTGATGTTCAGGCAACTGCCAGCAGGTAATCCTGGTGCATTTAAAATACTGGCAAACCTTATCGCAATGCCAAAGCATTAATGTATGAAGCAAAGAAGACAAATCGGAATATTTACAATTGTTATCATCGGAGTAGGACTAGGATTACTGATTAAAAATGTTCGTATCGGTTTATTGATAGGATTGGCACTCGGTTTATTTGCGGGAAGTTTAATTCGAAACAGATAATTTAAGCAAATGGAAAACAAAGAAAAAATCCCCCTTTTTAAGAACTGGAATGGCTGGTATATACTGGTATTACTGGTACTTATCGGGTTGATTGTTTTTTTTCAATGGCTTACTAAAACCTACGCATGAGTAAAACAGACTGGATTGTATTGGTAGTTACATTGGTAGCTATTATTACTTACGGGTTATACAAGAGCAGGACAAGCAAAAATCTCGAAGGGTATTTTTTGAGCAACAGAACTATGCCCTGGTACCTGGTATTGTTAAGCATAATGGGAACGCAGGCAAGTGCCATTACATTTTTATCTGCTCCAGGTCAGGCATTTACAGATGGTATGCGCTTTGTGCAATACTATTTTGGTCTGCCGCTGGCAATGATAATCCTTTGTATCACATTCGTTCCTTTGTTCAATAAACTCAAGCTCTTTACTGCCTACGAGTTTCTGGAAAAAAGATTTGATCTCAAAACAAGAACCTTTACTTCCTTCTTGTTTTTATTATCCCGTGGACTTTCCACTGGAATAAGCATATACGCACCCTCTATTATTCTGTCATCGCTCATGGGTTGGGATATATTCTGGACGAATATTGTAATGGGAGGCATGCTGATTATTTATACGGTAACCGGAGGTGCTAAAGCAGTAGCCTATACACAGCAATTACAGTTATTAATCATTTTCGGTGGAATGTTTGTGGCCGGATACCTGATAGTAGATTACCTGCCTGAAGGAGTTGGGTTTAGTGAGGCACTGAAAGTAAGTGGTGCTACCGGAAAACTTAATGTAATTACTACAGGGATAACAGATAATGGATTCGATTGGAAAGACAGGTACAACCTGATTAGTGGGATAATTGGTGGATTCTTCCTCGCCTTATCTTATTTCGGTACAGACCAATCACAAGTAGGTCGATACCTTACTGCAAAAAATACTACAGAAAGCAGGGTGGGATTATTGATGAATGGTTTGGTAAAAGTACCGATGCAGTTCCTTATACTTTTATTAGGTGCTTTGTTGTTTACATTTTATCAGTTCAACCCGGCACCGGTATTTTTTAATAAGGCGGTGGAAGAAAAGGCAATGCAAACAAGCTATAAAGATGAACTGGCCGGGTTAAAAAATGAATTCAATACACATCAACTTAAACAACAGGAGTGGAGTAAGTTGTATGCTATTGAAATGAATGAATTGTATAAAGACAGTATCACTATTGGCGCAAAGAAACTGGTTACCATTCAGGACAAGTATAAAAAAGTGTTATCCAAGGCAAGTCCTGGGTCAGATACCAACGATACCAATTATATATTTCTTCGTTTTGTGGTAGACTATTTACCAAAAGGATTGGTTGGATTATTGATTGCCATTATTTTTCTGGCAGCATGGGGTTCTATCGCAGCAGCATTGAATTCACTTGCATCCTGTACCATGATTGATTTTCACCAGCGACTCAAGGGTATTGAAAGTGATAATAGTAACCTTGTTCAATCGGCACGTGAATACAAACAATCTCGTTACTATACATTGGCATGGGGCATATTCTGTATCATCACTGCAGAGTTTGCTTCTGGCATGGGTAGTTTGATAGAAGCCGTGAATGTATTGGGTTCCCTTTTTTATGGGGTGATATTGGGTATATTTTTAGTGGCCTTCTACCTTAAGAAAGTTAAGGCAAATGCCGTTTTCATTGCTGCAATTCTTGGTGAATGTGTTGTTATTGCCTGTTTCTTACTGGATAAATACAATGTAATTGGACTAGGATTTTTATGGTTGAATGTGGTGGGTGCTTTGGTTGTGGTTTTATTAAGTGTATTATTTCAAATGTTTCAAAGAAGGGTTGTGTAGCATAGCTTTAATGGCGTAGCCTTTCGAGCAAATTTGGCCGATGGGTAAGAGAATTAGATCATTTAAAATCGGGTTTAAAAATATTATACTGAACTAAATGCATTATCTGCTATAAATAGCACACAGATCTTCATGATTTTCAAGATCTATCATGATAAATCTTGAAAATCATGAAGATCCGCGTTCCATCCTACTTAACTGAAATATCCCTTTGGCATTTACGGTAGTAATCCATTTTAAGGGGGATAGCACAAAACTGTTACTACCTGCCTCTTTCTGTAAGGGGTCGAATTCGACCCCTTTGAAATCCGGGTTATGGATTTGTTCCCAAATGCCCAGAAATTCGATGGTAGACTTTGCCCTGAGCCAGTTTTTGATGATGTCTTTGGGCTCATCGGGGTTTTTATAACGGGCAATATCTGTTAAGGAAATATAATCTAACTGTTCTGTCTTGAGTAATTCAATAGGTTTACCCTTTACGATTATGCTATGCTTCACTTTTTTCATCCAAGAATTTTAATGGTCAAATCTATTAAGCCCTTAAAGCATTGGCAATACGTATAAATACCTGTTTTTCCATAAAAATCAGTATCATCGTAACATGAGCAATCGTTTTACAATTGTGCCTTGGGCGAAGTCTGCTGTTATTTATGAAGTAAACACAAGACAGTATACCCCGGAAGGCAGCTTTAATTCATTTGTAGCGCACCTTCCAAGACTGAAAGAAATGGGCATAGATATTCTCTGGCTCATGCCCGTTACTCCGATCAGTTTAGTGGAAAGACAAGGCTCTTTAGGAAGTTATTATGCGTGTAGCAGTTATACTAATATCAACCCGGAATTCGGAACCGAATCAGACTTCCGAAAATTTGTTGAACAGGCGCATGCATTGGGAATGAAACTAATTATCGACTGGGTTGCCAACCACACTGGTTACGATCATCACTGGACAAAAGAGCACCCTGAATGGTATATTAAAGATGAGGCCGGCGATTTCACAGAAAGAAATGGATGGAAAGATGTGATTGACCTTGATTTTAGCAAGTTAGCCATGCGGCAGGCTATGATTGAAGCCATGCAATATTGGTTGAAAGAATATGATATTGACGGCTTCCGCTGTGATATGGCCCATCTAGTGCCGCTCGATTTCTGGATGGAAGCAAGGGCATGTTGCGATGCAATAAAACCTGGGTACTGGCTGGCAGAATGTGAAGATGTTCGTTACCATGAAGCATTTGATACCAGTTATGCCTGGCAGTGGATGCACGTAACAGAAAAAATAGTAAAAGGTGAAGCAAGCCTGCACGATATGCATGAGGTATTACACAGCTATTCACAATATCCCAAAGGCTCAGGTAAATTATTTTTTACCACCAACCACGATGAAAACAGTTGGAATGGAACGGAGTATGAGAAGTATGGACTATGTGCAAAAGCATGGGCGGTCTTTACTTGCACCTGGCAAGGAGTTCCATTAATATATAGCGGCCAGGAAAACCCAAACATGAAAAGACTTGCATTTTTTGATAAAGATCAAATTGAATGGCATAAGGAACCAATGTTGCAATCGTTCTATCGGACATTATTGCAAATGCGAAAATCGAATACCGCTATTACTGAAGGAGAAACATTTATACTACCGGTGGAAGCGGCACCTGTAATGGTGTACTTCAGACGGAAAGAAAATAATCAGGTATTGGTGTTGTTGAATTTGTCGGAACAGGATAAATGTACCATTCCTATTTCGCATGAATGGTTGAAGGGAAGTTATGTTAACCTGTTCTCGGGAATTGAATATCATTTTTCCAACGAAGAAAATTTTGAATTATTACCAGGCGATTATTTAGTGTATATCAAACGATCCTGACACAAAAAAGGCGAATGAATTTCATTCGCCTTTTTTATCGTTTATGATGGATAAATTATTCTCTCGATATATTTAAAGGGTAAGTATAACTTCCTTCAAATCCAGGATAAATACCTTCAAGTCTAACAACACCGCCACCCTTAACAGAAGATAATACTTCCTGTAATTCTGCAACTGTTTTAACTTCACGTCCATTCACGCCTGTAATTACAAAACCATCCTGCATCTTACTTTTACTAAGTAATCCGGTGCCCACTTTTTTCACCCGAACACCGCCTTTGATATCATTTGCGGCTGCAAGACTTTTATCAATTGTTTCCAATTCTCCACCCAATTGTTCCAATGCAGAAGTAGATTTTACAACCTCAGTTGTGCCGACTTTGTTTTTGAGTGTAATGTTTACGGTGTTTTCTTTTCCACCTCTTTTATAACTCACAGATATTTTATCACCTGGCTTATAAAGGGCAACCTGTTCTTGTAATTCAGGTCCATTTGTAACCGGATTGCCATTTACCTTGGTAACTACATCACCTTTTTTCAAACCCGCAGAAGAAGCAGCGCCACCTTCAGGAACACCAGTAACATATACTCCCTCTCCCTCTTTAATTGATGTACCGAGTTCTTTTTCAAGTTCGCGTAATTGATCGTCTGATAGGTTTTCGCTTGGGTAGTTAATACCGATATAAGCGCGTTGTACCGTACCAAACTTAACAATATCAGTTACTATTTTCTTAACAATATTAACTGGTATTGCATAGGAATAACCAGCATAAGATCCTGTAGGAGATGCAATGGCTGAATTAATACCGATCAGTTCTCCTGAAGTATTAATAAGGGCACCACCACTGTTGCCGGAGTTAACCGCCGCATCTGTTTGAATAAATGATTCAACCGGACTTTGACTTTGGCGGCTGTTGATACCGATTGATCTTGATTTTGCACTTACAATACCTGCAGTTACAGTTGCATCAAGGTTTAAAGGATATCCAATTGCCAATACCCACTGCCCAAGTTTTACTTCATCACTGTTGCCATAAACCAGGTATGGAAGGGCTTTTCCTTCAACCTTAATTACAGCGATATCGCTGCTTGGATCTGTACCAATTAAAGTGGCTTTATAAGATTTCTTATTGGCCAGTGTAACATTGATTTCATCGGCACCGTCAACAACGTGGTTATTGGTAATGATGTATCCGTCTTCGGTAATCAATACACCGCTACCGCTTGCGCGTTGCTCTGGAATAACTCGGGGGCCTCCGAAGAAATCACCAAAGTCGTCGCCGAATAAATCAGCAAAAGGATTATTACGCTGACGTTGTGTATTACTAACCTGACGGGCTTTGGTTTTTGTTTTTATATGCACCACGGCAGGGGTAGCACTTGTAGCTGCAGGAGTAAAATCAACCGCGGCTGCCATATTATTGTTTTTATCAAAAAAACCAGCATAGTTCACCGGTAATTTTCCGGATTCCTGTATACCTGCCCGCTGGTAATCGTTGTATTTGCTAAAACCCCAAACACTGAGGACGGCAGTGGTGGCGCTTATGGCAACCACGGCTAAAATGTTCTTAAGATTCATAATGCATGGTCTTTTAATGATTTGAATAATCTAAATGGATCAAATAATATGCCTTTCAGACAGCAAATAAACAAAGCTGTTTAATTGACAGTGTACC
>CAZTCS010000062.1:0-22682 GCA_964611995.1 uncultured Sediminibacterium sp.
ATGACTATCCATTGCCTTGGTTAATAACCAATAAGAATAGGCATTGAATCTTTTCACCAGTTTTTCTCCCTGGTAATTGATATAAGAAGATGCCCTAAAGCCATCTATTTTTTCAGGGTCAGGATCTGTTTGTGCTTCCTGGAATATACCGTAATTCCGATAAGTGAGCATTCCAATGGCACGCGCAGCTTTTAGTCCGGCAGCTCCCGCATGCTCATTTGCATCTCTCCATGTATAATCGGCTTCAATTGCCAGTCGCTGTGCTGTGTGAACTGCCACTCCCCATGCACTCTCAGATGGTGATGTTGCTATTAAGAAAATTTTTTGTATTGCGGAGGGTTCCATCAAAGCCCATTCAAGCGCCTGGTACCCACCCATACTTCCACCAATCAGTAAGCTGATGGTTTCAATGGTTAAATGTTCTCTTAACAGGATATGTGCATTCACCATATCCCGGATGGTAATATTGGGAAATGTGGCAAAATAAGGTGCCGCTGTAACCGGATTAACACTAACCGGACCGGTAGTACCATAACAGGATCCAAGTATATTGGCACAAACAATGAAATATTCATCAGGATTAATCAGGTAACCTTCGCCAATTAGTCCTTTCCACCAATCGGCGCAGTCTGCATTTGCAGTCAAGGCATGACAAACCCAAACTACTTTCGACTCTTTCCCTTTCCAGGTTCCGTAGGTATGATATGCTATGGTTAGTGCAGGCAAAGACGCCCCGGATTCTAATGCAAATGGCTGATTGCTTTCAAAATATTTCAATTGATTATTCCTCATTTCAACAGCAAAATAAGGGCAGGAGTGAATTACATTTGTAAAAATCTTGACAAATATCCCAATCATTCCATTTTGAACCATTTTAAATAGTCATCATGCCCCATAAAATTACCAGTGCCATCAGGACCCAAATCGAAAGAACCAATGAAATGGAACATGCATCTCCTATGTTTCTGACAAGTAGTTTTTGTTTTGAAGATGCAGAATCTATGCGTGCCGCATTCGCAGATGAAACAGATGACAATATTTACAGTCGGTTCTCTAATCCAAGTGTTCAGGAATTTGTTGACAGAATTTGTGTGCTGGAAGGGGCAGAAGCTGGTTATGCAACGGCTTCGGGCATGAGTGCCGTTTTCGGTTCATTTATGGCATTGATGAAGCAGGGCGACCATTTGCTCTCCTGCAATTCAATTTTTGGCAGCACCCATACGGTTATTTCAAAATACCTGCCCAAATATGGCATCGAACATACTTATGTTTCTGCTACTGCATCGGCTGCTGAATGGGAAGCTGCAATTCAGCCCAATACAAAGATGATTTACCTGGAAACACCCACCAATCCCGGACTCGACCTGCTTGATCTGGAAATGATTGGCAAACTGGCTAAAAAGCATGGTATAATACTCAATGTAGATAACTGTTTCGCAACACCTGTAAATCAACGACCAATAGAGTTTGGGGCCGACCTAGTTGTTCACTCTGCTACCAAATGGATCGATGGTCAGGGTCGTGTATTGGGTGGTGTGGTTGTAGGCAAAAAAGAACTAATTAAAGATATCTATCTTTTTTGCAGAAGTACGGGCCCGGCACTTTCTCCATTCAATGCCTGGGTATTGAGTAAGAGCCTGGAAACACTGGATGTTCGCATGGAAAGACATGCTTCGAATGCACTTCATATTGCAACAGCTTTAGAGAACCACCCTTCCCTAAGCTGGCTAAAGTACCCTTTTCTTAAAAGTCACCCCCAATACGCTATTGCCCAAAAACAAATGGAAAATGGTGGAGGTATTGTTTGTTTCGAACTAAAAGGGGGTATTGAAGCAGGTCGTCGCTTTCTGGACAAACTTCAAATACTATCCTTAACGGCCAACCTTGGAGATACCCGTAGCATTGCCTCCCACCCTGCCAGTACAACCCATGCCAAGCTTACAGAAGAGGAAAGGCAAGCTGTGAATATTACGCCAGGATTGATCCGGATTTCTGTGGGTCTTGAGCATAAAGAGGATATTTTGGCAGATATTTTACAGGCATTGGTCTAATAAGCTTCTAATACAGATCGGTATTTCGTATAGAAATCATGGATATCTTTAAGGATTCGTAATCCTATTCATGAAATTGCTGAAAAAACCATATCTCGTATTCTTGTTGCTGACCACTTTTCAGCAGATTGCCGCACAGGAAAGTTCCTCGTCGGCATCCTTAATCAGGGATATTTATAGTAATTGGTTTAATGACCGGCCATTTACTTACCAGGAATGTGATACTTTTTTCTATTCTGATAAGGTGGATTCGAATATCATCAATAAAGTAAAACAAACATTCCTCTCTGATCAAGTATACAAAGAATGGGATCCTGATCAGGCAGCTTATGTAAAAAGAAAAACCAGGTTTACGCTGGAAGAAAGAAGGTATATCGTAACACAATTGGATGCCATCAAAAAAATGAGCTGGCCTCCAAAAATGTTTCCTTTTGCCTACATGATTCCTTTGGAAAATATTGATCCGCTACTTAGTAAAACAGACAATAGCAAATTAAAGCCGCAGCAGAAGATATGTATGGAGATACAACATTTCAGTGTGCCATTCTTCTTACGAAATAATACACTCTGCTTTTTCTACCTAGGAAAAAGTACTATTTTTTCGAAAGAAGGTACTTTCTGGATTTATGAAAAGGTAGAGGGTGAATGGAAAAAACTGGCCAGTATTTATGAATGGTCTGCCGCTACCAAACTGAAATACAATAGCGAAATCGATTTCTTCAATTTACCATAAAGATTCTCCACGCTATTTACCCATTGCATAAGTTATTCCCCCCAACAAATGTTGCAGGAATAAAGGATCTGAATAGGATTCATGCGTATGACCTAATCCTGTATAAAATGCTCTTCCTCCATCAAAAGAATGGTACCAACTGATGGGGTGATTGGTTCCGTTTTCACCTCCAGTATAACTTGTTTCATCCAGTGTGATCAGGATTTCTAAACCAGGTTGGATATCTTTAAAATTATACCATTCATCCCAACGTTTCCATGTATCGGGAAGATGTTTTGTAGCACTATGTTTCTTGTTCACAATATGCAATACTGCATCTTGCTGTTTTGGATGACTCTTAAAATAAGCACCTACTAATTGATTATACCAGGGCCATTTGTATTCAGTATCGGTGGCTGCATGTATACCTACAAATCCTTTCCCTTTTTTTATAAAACGTTGAAATGCTGCCTGTTCTTCTTCATTCAATACATCCTGTGTTGTGCTCAAAAAAATTACCGCATCATATTTTGCCAACTGATCATCTGTAAATGGATCTGATGTTCTAGAAGTATCTACCAGGAAATTATGTTGCTGCCCCAATAATTGAATGGCCGCAGCTCCTGTAGGAATAGATTCATGGTAATACCCTTTGGTTTCAAAAAATACCAATACTCTTTTTGAGGCCGGTTTCATAGAAAGTATTCCTGCTAATATCACAAGAGCAAATAACCAGGATAATTTGTGATACAATTTCATATGATGCTTTTAGCCTAAATTATAACATTTTAGCCGACCAGCATACATCTTTATTTATAAACCTGCAACCATCGCGGTTTTTATACCCGTACTTTTCTTTTGGGGTATACGTAAATATTGATCATAGATTGTATGGCCTTCTAAAGTGCTTCCATTATCTTTAAGCGATCTATTCAGGTGAATTTATAAACTGAAATTTACCGAAGAGATTGGTATTACTAAAGATTTGTTTAACCAACCTACTGCTATATGAATAACAAAACGGGCTCGCTGCTGGCCTCAATGATGTTTTTCGAATATTTTATCTGGGGTGCATGGTATGTTACCATGGGAACCTATATGGGCACCCATTTAAATGCAACAGGTGTTGAAATTGGCGCCGCTTATAGTGCCCTTGCAATTGCCACCATGATCTCTCCATTTTTTGTTGGTATGATTGCCGACAGATATTTCGCCGCCCAAAAAATAATGGGGGTGCTTCATTTAATTGGAGCAGTACTACTTTTTCTCGCAACTCAAATAACGGATAGCACGATTTTCTATTGGGTAATACTTGGCTACTCATTATTATATATGCCTACCATTGCGCTAAGCAATAGTGTTGCTTTCTCTCAAATGACAGATCCGGGTAAACAGTTTCCGTGGATCAGGGTATTTGGTACACTTGGTTGGATTGTTGCAGGAGTACTGATTGGTCAGTTGGGAATTGAGAAAACAGCTTCTACTTTTTATATGGCTGCTGCAGTTTCTGTTTGTCTTGGACTCTTAAGCTTTGTGCTTCCAAATACACCTCCTAATGGCGCTGATGGCTCTGCTTCCAAGGCATTGGGTACAGAAGCATTTGTGCTGTTTAAAGAGAAACCATACTTGATATTTTTTATAGCGGCTATCCTGGTTTGTATTCCACTTTCTTTTTACTATGGTTTTGCGAATCCTTTTCTGAATGAAATGAATTTTGAAAATGCCGCCAGTAAAATGACCTTGGGTCAGGTTTCTGAGGCTGTTTTTATTCTCGCGATACCATTTCTCTTTAACAGAATCGGTGTGAAAAACATGCTGCTGTTGGGCATGAGTGCATGGATATTGCGTTATATATTTTTCGCTTATGGCGATGCGGGTTCGAATAACTGGATGTTATATGCGGGAATCGTTTTACATGGTATTTGTTATGATTTCTTTTTTGTAACAGGATATATGTACACAGAGAAAAAAGCAGGTGCCAAAATAAAAAATGCTGCACAGGGACTATTCACTTTCGCCACTTATGGAGTTGGTATGTTTATAGGCACCTGGTTCAGTGGATATATTGTTGACCTGTATAAAACAGGGGAAACACATAACTGGCTGAACATATGGTACGTACCCGCCTATATTGCCATGGGCGTATTGGTTTACTTTTTATTGTTTTTTAAAGAAAAGAAATAAGAGAGGGTGAATGGTCAATGGGGAATGGTGAATTATTTATATTTTCGAGACCATAGACCATAGACCATAGACCATGGACCATGGACCATGGACCATGGACCATAGACTATTGACTATTGACAATTGACAATTCACCCCTCACCCCTCACAAAAACATACTATGAAAAAAATTGCCATGCTCGGTTCCGGTTTTATTGGTCGGTTTTATGCCGACTCTTTACAGGGCTACAGAAGCCGGGATAAAATCACCAGCATTTATTCACGCAGAGAGGAAAGTGCAAAAAAGTTTGCAGATGATTACCATTGCGATCACTGGACCACCAACATGGAAGAATCTATTGCTCATCCGGATGTTGAGGTAGTATGTATTGCATTACCCAATAACCTACATGAAGCTGCGGTTATGTTGTGCTGCAAACACAAAAAAGCGGTTATTACCACCAAACCTTTGGGGCGTAATGCAGAAGAAGCTAAACGTATGTTACTTGCTGTTGAAGAAGCAGGTATTTTCAATGGTTATCTTGAAGACCTGGTATATACCCCGAAATTCATCAAAGCGATGGAAAGCGTTAAGAATGGCGCTTTGGGAAGGATACTCTGGGCGAAATCAAGGGAAACACACCCTGGCCCGCATAGTGACTGGTTCTGGGATATTGAACAGGCAGGTGGTGGATGTATCCTTGATTTAGGATGCCATTGCGTGGAAATTACCAGAAGCTATATAGGTAAAGACATCAAACCAGTTGAAGTAATGTGCTGGGCCGATACACAGGTTAAGCCCATTGATGCAGAAGACCATGCTATCGGATTGGTAAAATATGAAAACGGAGCCATTGGTCAGTTTGAAGTTAGCTGGACCTTTAGAGGTGGCCTTGATCTTCGTGATGAAGTAATGGGTAGTGAAGGAACCATCTGGATCAACAGTTTTCTACGTACCGGTTTCGATATGTTTACTACCGGTAAAGGTGCAGACTATGTTGCTGAAAAAGCAGAAAGCAATACCGGATGGCTTTTCCCCGTTGGTGATGAACTGAATGAGCTTGGGTACAACCACATGTTTATGGACATGTTCAACGCCATGGAAAAAGGTATAGATCCTAAAGAAACATTTTATGATGGGTACGTGGTAAATGCTATCCTTGATGCAGCTTATAAATCGGCTAAAACCAAACAATGGGAGCCTGTTGCATTAGACATCTGGCGCGGACAAACCGGATTAAGTAAAGGAAGTCATCTCGTGTCATTTGATGACCAACATTACCTCATCAAAGAAGAAATGACCCATTTCGGAACTAAGAAATTAATCCTCAAAGACAAGCAGACAGGGAAGATTAGTGAGCGGATTATATAGTGGGCCTTGGTCCATAGACCATAGTCGATAGTCCATGGTAGGAAGAACGTTTATCGTTGTTCCTAGTTTAATTCTTTCTATGGACTATGGACCATGGTCTGCCCCCTACAAATTCCCCTTCCTCAATTCAGCTACTGCATGGTCAGCGGCTCTTGCTGTTAGGGCCATGTAGGTGAGGGATGGGTTTTGGCAGGCGGAGGATGTCATAGCTGTACCGTCTGTTACAAAAACATTTGGGGCATCCCATACCTGATTAAAGGCATTAAGTACTGAGGTTTTTGGATCGCGTCCCATTCGGGCTGTACCCATTTCATGAATACCGTGGCCCAATGCATGTCCGCTATCCCATGTTCTGATATCTTTTACACCAGCAGCATCTAGCATTGATTGCAGTTCTGTGATGATGTCTTTTCTCATTTTCAATTCATTCTCTTTCATCTCACAATCCATCGCCAAAACCGGTAAACCCCATTTATCTTTTTTCTGTTTGTCGAGCATGATCTTATTTTCATGATAGGGTAATATTTCACCGAATCCTGTGCCACCAATGCTCCAGTTACCTGGCTCAGTTAAGGTATCTTTAAAATCTGCTCCGATTGATAGTTCCGCTACATCTCTGCTCCATCCTGCTCTGCTAGCACTTCCCTGGTATCCAAACCCACGCAGGTAATCGCGTTTATCATTACCCATGTTTACAAATCGGGGAATATAAAAACCATTTGCCCTTCTGCCTGAATAATACTTATCATCAAACCCTTCAACCCTGCCAGATGCGCCAAGGTTATAATGGTGATCCATTACATTATGACCTAATTCACCACTACTGCTACCAAGACCTCCTGGCCAGATATCAGTTGCGCTATTGAAGAGTATCCAGGTAGAGTTTAGTGCAGAGGCATTAAGGAAAATTATTTTTGCGTTGTAAACATAGGTTTGATTGGTTTCTGCGTCAAGCACTTCAACACCGGTAGCTTTTTTACTGTCTTTGTCGTAGATTAATTTAGTAACGATAGAAAATGGTCGTACGGTTAAATTTCCCGTTTTCATTGCAGCAGGTAAGGTAGATGATTGTGTACTGAAGTAACCACCAAATGGGCATCCTTCCCAACACCTGTTTCTAAATTGGCATTGTGTTCTTCCTTCAATTGGCGCTGTAAGATTAGCTACCCTGCCAATGATAAGGCGTCTGTTGTTGTTGAATGCTTTTTTTATTCTAGCAGCCACATCCTGTTCAACACAGTTTAATTCCATGGGTGGCAGAAACTGCCCGTCAGGTAAATGTGCCAATCCTTCTTTTGATCCGCTGATACCTGCAAAGCGCTCAACGTAATCGTACCAGGGAGCCATATCTTTATAACGTATCGGCCAGTCTACTGCTATACCATCTTTTAGGTTTGCTTCAAAATCAAGATCACTTAAACGATAACTCTGGCGCCCCCATAAAACGGAGCGGCCACCTAATTGATAGCTCCTCCACCAGGTAAAGGGTTTTACTTCTGTATATGGACAATCCTGTTCGTTTGCCCAATCATCCATTACCACTTCACTTGCGGCCCAACCTCTATGAAGCACGGGAAAAGCTTTTTTCTGAGCGGCAGTTGTTTTACCTCTATGTGGAATTTCCCAGGGATTTTTATTTGCAGTGTCGTAATCTTTTATATGCTCATAAGGTCGTCCTCTTTCAAGCATTAAAACTTTTAGTCCTTTTTCTGTCAATTCTTTTGCGGCCCAACCTCCACTAATGCCCGATCCTACTACAATGGCATCAAAACTATATTGATTATTGGCTTTGTTATTCAGGTATGCTGTATCGGACATGGCTAATCGTTTTGAATGTTTTTTAAAAGCCATTTAAATTACATCATTCAGTCCAAATTACAAGCTAATTTAACCAGTACTTCCACCGCTTTTTCCATATCATATACGCTGACCCATTCGTGTTTACTATGAATGGCTTGCATACCTGTAAATATATTCGCAGTTGGCAACCCCATAAAACTCAGCCTGCTTCCGTCTGTACCTCCTCTGATTGGTTCTTTTTGAAGGGTTAATCCTGCAGCTTTATAGGCTTTTTCGGCCCTCTTGTTCACTTCAGGATATTGGTCGAGGATTTCCTTCATATTCCTGTATTGCTCTTTAATGTCAAAACTATAACTAGCGCCGGGAAAACGTTGTACTAACGCTTCACACATGTCTTGCAAGCGTTTTTCATAAACAGCCAGTTTTGCCGTTTCAAAATCTCGGATGATAAATTCAACCTTTGCCTTTTCAGCAATGCCTTCCATATGAACTGGATGAACAAAGCCTTCTCTTTTTTCTGTTACTTCCGGGCACCATTCATTAGTAGGTAGCATAGCAAGCAATTCAGATACTAACTTTAAAGCATTCACCAGTTTGCCCTTTGCATAGCCTGGATGAGCGCTAACACCATTAAAGGTTATTACCACACCATCAGCGCTAAAGGTCTCATCTTCATAAGTTCCTAAAGCGCCTCCATCAAGTGTATAGGCAAAATCGGCACCTATTTTTTGTATATCTACTTTATCAGTACCTCTTCCCACTTCTTCATCGGGAGTAAACAATATTTTAATGGTTCCATGCGGTAGTTCTGGGTGAAGCAATAAATATTGCGCCATCTCCATGATAATAGCTACCCCACTCTTATCATCTGCGCCTAAAAGGGTCAACCCACTTGCGGTAATAATATCTTTTCCAATCTGTGTTTGCAGGTATGGATAGGCTTCCATCGTGATTACCTGTGCAGGATCATCTGGTAAAACGATGTTTTGTCCCAGGTAGTTGCTATGCAACAAAGGTTTTACCCCTGTACCGCTACAATCGGGGGCCGTATCTACATGACTGCAGAAACAAATAACAGGAAGTTTTTCTGTGGTGGTGGCGGGTATGGTTGCGTAGACATACCCATAATTATCTGTTTCTACCTCTTCAATGCCCATCGCCTGCAATTCCTGGGCTAGTATTGCCGACAGGTCTTTTTGTTTTTCTGTGCTGGGAAAACTTTCACTATCCGGATTACTCTGCGTATCAACCTGTACATAACGCATGAACCTTTCAGCTACTGTAAATTGATATTGTTGAAACATGCTGCAAAATAATAAAACAACTGCGGTTTAGCCGGATACTTGCAAATAAGCAATACGTTTTATATTTTGTAAGCAATCAAAAACAACCATATGAAAAAAACCATTATTGGCTCTATAGTAGGGGCCATTATTCTTTTCCTCTGGCAATTTGTTTCGTGGACCGCTTCTGGTTTGCACAGATCTGCTGAAGCTTATACGCCTAAGCAAGACAGTATAATGCAATACCTGAATAGCCAGTTTACGGAAGATGGAAGTTATTTTCTACCTACCACTCCCGATAATGCATCAAAAGAAGAACAGGAGAAATTGTATGAAACTATGGATGGAAAGCCATGGGCACAGATTCATTACCATAAGGCGATGAACATGAATATGGGTATGAATATGGCAAGGGGGTTAGCCACAAACATTGTTATACTCCTACTCGTTTGTTGGCTGTTCAAGAAAATGGGGACGATGTCTTTTATGACTGTTTTATCGGCTAGTCTGGCTGTAGGGTTAATTATTTTTCTCCAGGGACCATACACGAACCATATTTGGTTTCAGAGCCGCGATTTGATGGCACACCTGATCGATGCTATTGCAGGTTGGGGCCTAACAGGACTCTGGCTGGGATGGTGGTTACGAAGACCCTGATTAAGTATACAGCAATAAAAAACCCCGATAAATCGGGGTTTTTTATTGCTGTATTATTTTATTAAGGCATAATAATCAATGGACTACCACCTTCAATTGCTACCAGTTCAAGGTCGAAAATCAGGTCTTCGCCAGCAAGTGGATGATTTGCATCCAACACTACAACTACCTCACGAACTTCAGCTATAGTAACTGGAAAATTTTGTCCAGAACCATTACTCATATTCAGTTGCATACCCACTTCAGGAATCATATCTTCCGGAAAACGATCACGAGGGAATTCCATGATCATTTCTTCCTGCTTTGGACCATACGCCTGATCAGCAGGAATATGTATTGTTTTCTTTTCTCCAATTGCCATTCCGGTAACACCGTCGTCGAAGCCTGGAATAACCATTCCACCGCCCACTTCAAATTCCAATGGTTCTCTTCCTTCAGAAGAATCAAATGTGGTTCCATTGGTTAATTTGCCGTGATAATGAACTTTTACAGTATCACCTTTTTTTACTTGTTGCATACTATTTTGTTATAAGATAATAGAATACGGAACGTGCAGCTTAGCATTGACATCCGAAAAACGGGGGAAAAGGTTAAGTTGTTATTAAAACGTGCCGGACGGCAAAAGTACAACCTGTAAAGCAAGTGCAGGCAAGTATTTTTTGTTAACTTTCGCATTTTAAAGACCTAATATGATGAAATTATTCTCACTGTTTTGTGCTGTTTCTATTGCATTGAGTCTCAATGCACAAGTGCAAAATGCAAAAGAACTGAAGACCAAGCCGGCTGCCAAAAAAGAAGAAAAAGAGGCTAAAATTATTCCAGCAGCCTACAGAACAGAAGTATACCTGCCCTTATTAAAAGGAAAGCGTGTTGGTATTTTCGCAAATCATACTGCCACCATTGGTGAGCGCCACCTTGTTGATACTTTATTTACGCTAGGAGTAAAAATTACCAAAGCATTCGGACCGGAACATGGTTTCAGGGGAACTGCAGATGCAGGAGAAAAGATTGACAATTATATCGATCCCTATACAGGTATTCCGGTAGTATCGCTATACGGCAAGAAAAGAAAACCCAGTGCGGAAGACCTGGCAGATGTTGATGTATTGCTGTTCGATATTCAGGATGTAGGTACTCGTTTCTATACCTATATTTCATCCCTACAAGAATTCATGGAAGCTGCATTTGAATACGGTAAGCCATTGATGATTCTTGACAGACCAAACCCAAATGGATTTTATGTGGATGGACCTATTTTAGACACAGCTTATAAAAGTTTTGTAGGTATGCAACCTATACCTGTAGTATACGGCATGACAATGGCCGAATACGCAATGATGCTCGCTGGTGAGAAATGGTTATCGCCAAAAGCCAATGAACGCTATGAGTATTATCAGCGTGCTAAAAATTCGCCGCCTGATACACTTTTCCATTTTCAGGTGATCAAAAACCAACAGTATACCCATAAAAGTCATTATGAGTTACCGGTAAAACCTTCTCCAAATCTTCCTGATATGCCATCGATTTACTGGTATGCAAGTACCTGTTTCTTCGAAGGAACCGTGTTGAGTGAAGGCCGGGGAACAGATCATCCATTTTCTATTTTTGGTCATCCTTATCTTCCAAAAAACATGTATGCTTTCACACCTACCAGCAGAGAAGGTGCAAAAGAACCAAAATTAAAAGACAGACAGAGTTATGGTTGGAACCTGTACGGTAAAAATGAAGATGTACTGAAAAAAGTAGACAATAAGATTCAACTGAAATACCTGCTGGAAGCTTACAAGCTTTTCCCGGACAAGGAGAACTTCTTCATCAAACCAAAAAGTGAAAAACCTACGGACTATTTCTTTAATAAACTCGCCGGAAGTAATGAACTGATGGAGCAGATAAAAAGCGGCAAAACCGAAAAAGAAATCAGGGATAGCTGGGCTCCGGGTATTGAATCTTTCAAAAAAATCAGGAAGAAGTATTTATTGTATTTAGATTTTGAATAAAACTGTGAATGGTCAATTGTGAATGGTGAATTAGCATAATGTTCCTATTCACCATTCACAATTGACCATTCACCCCTCACCACTATGCGTATCATTTTCATGGGCACTCCTGATTTTGCAGTTGCATCATTGGATGCACTGGTAAGTGCCGGGTTTAATATTGTTGGTGTTGTTACTGCGCCGGATAAGCCTGCAGGAAGGGGTTTACAGTTGCAGCAAAGCGCCGTTAAGCAATTTGCCGTTTCACATGGATTAAATGTGCTTCAACCTGAAAAGTTGAAACATCCGGATTTTACCACTCAATTGCAAGCGTTAAAAGCCGATGTACAAATTGTAGTTGCATTCAGGATGTTACCTGAAATAGTATGGAACATGCCTCCTATGGGAACCATTAACCTACATGGTTCATTGTTGCCCCAATACCGGGGTGCGGCACCTATAAACTGGGCGGTAATAAATGGGGAGAAAGAAACCGGCGTAACCACTTTTAAGCTAAAACATGAAATAGATACCGGTAATATTTTATTGCAAGACCGTTTTTCTATTGGTCCTGATGAAACAGCCGGTGAAGTGCATGATCGAATGAAAATAATTGGCGCTAATCTTTTAGTGAAGACAATACAACAACTTGAACAAGGCTCTTTAAAAGAACAGGCGCAGGATGAAATAATTGGAAGTGGTTCTATAAAACATGCCCCGAAAATTTTTACAGAAACCTGTAAAATTGATTGGCATAAATCTGTTGCTGAAATACACAACCTGATTCGTGGACTATCACCCTACCCTGGCGCATTAACCAGTTTGGATGGAAAGGTTTTGAAAATCTTTGGTAGTAAAAAAATAGCGCAACCTGTCCAGGATATTCCAGGCACCATGCAAACAGATGGAAAAACCTATCTACGTTTCAGTTGTGCCGATGGATATATTGATGTTTTGAATCTGCAGTTAGAAGGCAAAAAAAGAATGAATACTACTGACTTCCTTCGTGGTTACCGGTAAATTTATTTACAGTTTAAGTGCAGCTTTGAATTGCTCAATTTCCACGATACCCTCTTTTCGCCAAACTTCTTTTCCATCTTTATAAAGTATGAATGTAGGTAACACCGAGGCTTTGGTAGCTTTCATTACATCTATATCTGCACCACCATCTACATTTACCAATTGGTATTGATTTCCGAGTTCTTGTTTTAATTGTGCGAGTACTGGTTCCATCTTTTTACAAGGAGGGCACCATTCAGCGCCAACATCCACCAAAACAAATCCGGATACTTTTATTTTCTGCTCAAAATCTGCAACTTCCATTTGTTTAGTCGCCTCGGCGGCTTCGAGTTTTTTTCCTGCCAACTGCCAGGCTGATGTTCCACCTTTTAAGTTATATACTTCTTTAAACCCTTGTTGCAATAACCATTTTGCTGCCTGCTCACTTCTTACACCCGATGCACAATATACCAGTAAGGGTTTCGATCTGTCGAGGTGTTTAGTTCTTTCCTCGAATTGTTGTTTGTTTAACCAATCTGCCTGCAATGCATTTGTCAAATGCCCTGATTTATATTCGCCTGCTGTGCGAACGTCGAGCAATTGAAATTGACCGGTTTGCAGTTTCTCATCAAAAGAAGCTACTTCAACGGACAATTTGGCCTGTGCATTGCCGTCGCAGGATGCGATACCAAATAGGAATACAAATAGGCAGTAGGCAAGATTTTTCATAATGGTATTATTCAAAAAAAGTGAGTGTTACCGTAAACTGAGCATCTTTCATATCCAACACGGAAGCTGCAGAATTACTCATACGCAATAATAGATTTTCAGCACCTTTTGTAACTGGCAAAGATCCCAATACCCTTGCACAAATACTCTTATTATTTGCAGCAGTAATGCGAACAATAGTGCCAGGCGCAATATCATTTATTAAAATATAGTATTTGCGGTCTGTCCAGCCGCTGATTGTTTTAAATGTTGAAGCCTCACCTGAAACTGATTTTTGTGTGGAAGTAGAATCAGATTTTACGTATAATGAAGTAAAGAATCCTTCATCAGGTGCCTGGAGTTGGTTAACTACGGTTGCTTCTTTTTTTACTTCAACAACTGTAGGCGCAGTTTTTTTCTCGACTTCCACTTGAGTTTCCTTATCTTGATGATACCCTTGTGTTTGCTCTTGCTTTTTTTCAACCACTACTGCTTCAGGAGTTACTGTTTTTGCGATAGGCGCTGGTTGCGGTTCGAAATTGGTTTTCAGATATCCCACAATTACTTCCTGACCATTCTTAACAGTTGAAACACTTAATTTATTAATTTTCTTTAGTTGCGTAACAGTAGCCTTATTATAAAGCTGTCCAATTTTAAAAAGATTCTCCCCCTTTCCCACAACATGGTATATAGGTGTTCCCTGGGCATTAAGTTGAATATCTTGTAGTTTGATCGGTACTTTTATAATTGCACCTTTTGATAATTGGGATGATGGACTTTTCCCATTAAATTTTGCCAATTGAGATGCGGATATGCCGTAGGCCCTACCAAGTGAGGACAATGATTCTTTTTCACCTATTTTATGTTCTATATACCTGGCATTTCCTTTCCCTTTAATCATTAATTTCTGCTGACCTAAAGCAGCAAATCCATATAAAAGTCCAAGTATAAAAAAGCAATATTTCATCATAACACTATCGGGGGATGGAAATGGCAAATTTAAGAAGTAAAACAGAGAATCGGCGAATAAATAAGGGAAAAGGATCGTCTCAAGTATTCAGTCAGACACTAATTTTTAGTTAACAATTTTATTGAAGCACTATTATTATTTTATAGTCGTAGCATTATTGCTTTAATATTCGCCATTCTTGTGGGTAGTAGTTATTGATCCTATTTGGAAGTGCTTTTATCCAGCCTAATGGCAAGTTGCCAAACTGTACCAGGTTCCACCCTTTTGGCGCATCAATTGATAGGTCCTGTCGCCGGAGGTATTGGAGGGCTTGCTCCTTATTTACCTGCACCTGATTAAAGGAAGTTTTGGGTATCATACTCACTGCCAGTTCATGTGAAGGCACCAGGTCTTTTCCTTTTAATGCTCCCAGCTCTATTCCTGCTTTGCGTATATATAAAGAGCCTGCAAGGATACTCAAATCATCCAGCCATTTTTGCTTGATTATTTTAAACTGATCCGCTTGTTTAAATACTTGATAGGCAACATCAATTGGAATAAAAGAATTAATCTGCTCGAGTTCCTGTCTGGTAGGTTTAGTGATGGATGCTGTTTTGCCTCTTCCGCTTATCGCATCTTGATTATTTTTTTGAAAGGCAGCGATAAAAAATCCTTCCCCTTTTAATCGATCAGGATAAAACCGATACCCGCTTGCATTATGTTTCGTCGAGCTGGTTGAAACAACGCCCCATGGTTCTTCCGTAGTAATGGCCAATGATGTCATATTCATTTCTCCAACCAACCAATCAGCTATCTGTTCATCTTCCTCGCTAGAATAAGAGCAGGTTGCATAAATCAAAATACCTCCCTCCTTTAAGGCAGGTAATATATCTGATAATATTCTTTGCTGTCTTTGACTACATAACTGAACATGTTCGGGACTCCATTCATTAACAGCATCAGGGTCTTTGCGAAAAAGTCCACTACCACTGCAAGGTGCATCAACTACTAATACGTCAAAGTAATTTCCGAGAGAAGAAAAATGTGCAGGATCGTTGTTGGTAACAATAACATTTTCCTCACCCCACTTTACTATATTCTCTACTAAAATGGATGCCCTTGATTTGATTACTTCATTACTTACAACAAGACTTCCTTTAAAATAGGAAGACAATAATGTTGATTTACCTCCTGGTGCAGCGCAAAGATCCAGGACACGTTTATCGGATGAATCGGGTATTAATTGATGCAATACTTGCCAGAGAAACATACTGCTTGCATCCTGAACATAATAGCCACCTCCATGAAAAGATGGATCGAGGGTGAAGGACGGTCTTTCGGAAAGGTATACACCATCTGGGCACCATGGTATTGTTTCACCCTCCAGGGGTTCAGCTATTAAAGATTTTTTTTGGGGGTGGAAACGAATGGAAGTTACCTGTTCACCAGAGGCATGAACATTGCAAAAAGAAGTCTCATTAAAGCCTGGAACCCCCTTTAATGATTCAATAAGTGCCTGTGGAACTACCATATTACAAAGGTAGTTCACTGATGGGAAGAATTGGGGGTTTTAAGTCAGTACTGTCCGGGAAATTAGGCTGCTAGCTTCTAGCCTCTAGCTGCTAGCCTTGATTGGTGCATATTATATGCTTTCTGCTATTAATAGAATTAATCACGGGGGAGATAATTTAAACTGAGCTGGTTAATGAAATATTAGATTGTTACTAAAGAACTACCCGTTATTAATAGAACACTGATCTTCATGATTTTCAAGATTTATCATGATAGATCTTGAAAATCATGATAATCTGTGTTCCATTATACGCGACCCCTGCAACTCGCGGGCAAATTTCCCCGAACAGCAATAGCTAGTAGCTAGTGGCTAGAAGCTGTTTTCCCGTACAGCAATGGTTTATGTGTCTTTTAAAGTGCTTTGATTTCTGCAACTAATTTCTGCAATGCGGCTTTAGCATCGCCAAACAACATAGATGTTTTTGGCTGGAAGAATAATTCATTTTCAATACCTGCATACCCAGGCTTCATGCTTCGTTTATTTACGATCACTGTTTTCGCCTGTTCTACTTCAAGTATCGGCATCCCATAGATGGGTGATGAAGGATCAGTTTTTGCAGCAGGGTTTACAACATCATTGGCTCCAAGAATGAGTACCACATCTGTGGATTTAAATTCATCATTGGCCTGTTCCATTTCCTGCAGTTTATCATAGCTAACATCTGCTTCTGCGAGTAGTACATTCATATGTCCGGGCATACGACCTGCTACCGGATGTATTGCATAACTTACTGTTACTCCTTTTTCTTCCAGTAATTTTTCCAGTTCATGACAGGTATGTTGCGCCTGTGCCACGGCTAATCCGTATCCTGGAACGATGATTACTTTATGGGCATAACACATACATACGGCGGCATCTGAGATTGAAATTTCTTTATAGTTTCCTTGTGGGCCGCCTTGAGTAGTGCTTGCTCCGCTTTTCGCACCGAAAGAACCGATTAATACGTTTGTAAGACTTCTATTCATTGCCTTACACATCAGGATTGTAAGTAAGGTACCCGCAGCTCCTACAAGAATACCACCAGTTAGCATAACCTGGTTATCATATAAGAAACCACCACAAGCTGCAGCTACCCCTGTAAATGAATTGAGCAATGAAATTACCACCGGCATATCGGCACCACCGATTGGTAAAACGAATAATACTCCGTATACCAATGCTGCGGCTGCAATACAATAGAATAACCAATAGGTTTCTGGTGTTAAATTAAATACGAGGTATCCTGCAGTTATTAAAGTTGCCGCAAATAACACCAGGTTAAATACCTGTTGACCGGGAAAGGCAAAATCTTTAATCTTTCCATTTAGTTTACCCCAGGCAATAATACTTCCTGCGAATGAAACCGAGCCTATAATCAGGCCAAGGAAAATAGTAATTAATGTTCCTGTTGGTATTTCAATTACTGAGGTTGTATCGGGTGTATTAACTCCTGCACCAATTATTAATTCCCTGATATGACCGAATTCAACAAAGGAGATTAATGCAGCACAAGCTCCCCCCATTCCATTAAAAAGACTCACCATTTCGGGCATGGCAGTCATTTTTACTTTTTTGGCAGCCAAAACACCGATGATGGTTCCAACAATCAGTCCGCCGAATATCCATCCGTAGTTGCCCAGTTTATGTCCTTCTTCCTGGTATAAAAATATGGTTCCGAAAATAGCTATCGCCATACCAGCAGCCGCTACCAGGTTTCCCTTTCTTGCAGAATCGGGGTGCGACAACATTTTTAGTCCGATGATAAATGTCAACGAACCTATCAGGTAACAAACGGTGAGCAAACTTAATTCCATAACTACTATTTTCTGTATCCTTTAAATAAGGACTTTCTATTTCTTCTTTTTAAACATTTCCAGCATTCTGTCGGTCACCACAAATCCACCCACTACATTTAATGTTCCAAGTACAACAGCGAGAAAACCTATCACAAGTGCCACATAATTTCCTGGTTCAACTTTTCCCATCACGATAATAGCTCCAATAATGACCACGCCATGTATGGCATTGGCTCCACTCATCAATGGGGTATGCAGCACACTTGGCACGCGCCCGATCACTTCAATCCCCAGAAAAATGGATAGTAATACAATGTATATTATCTCGATATGTGTTTGTAACCAGTTTAATATAGCTTCCATCGAAATGATTATTTTATGTGAATTGTCAATTTATGTGAATTGTGAATGGTGAATTGTCAAATTGTGTGAATTGTCAAATTATATAATTTATATGCCCCATTCTCGTCCAATGTCCAATATCCAATTTCCGACATCAGAGATCAGAGATCAGAGATCCGAAATCTGACATCTGATATCTGCCATCTGCCATCACCCACCCACTCTCTCATGCACCACCCGGCCTTCATGTGTTATACAACATCCTTTTACCAGATCGTCCTCAAAATTCAGGTTTAGTGTGCCTTCTTTATCTATAATTAGTTGAAGAAAATTAAGGACATTCTTTCCGTATAATTTACTGGCATCCCATGGCATATCAGCAGAAAGATTACTGTTACCCATAATGGTTACGCCAAAACATTCCGTTGTTTCATTATTTTTCGAGCCAAACACATTACCTCCGGTTGCTGCAGCCAGATCGATGATCACACTTCCAGGTTTCATGGATTTCAGCATTGTTTCATTTACTAACAGTGGGGCCTTCTTTCCCGGTATTTGTGCAGTAGTAATAATGATATCCGATTTTGCAACTGATTCTGCGAGTCTTTGTTGCTGTCTTTGTTTGAATTCTTCCGATTGTTCTACTGCATAACCACCTGCTTTTGATGCATCGGCCGCTCCTTCTACTTCAATAAATTTCGCACCGAGACTCATTACTTCCTCTTTCACTGCAGGGCGGGTATCAGAAACTTCAACAACTGCGCCAAGTCTTCGTGCTGTGGCTATTGCCTGTAAACCAGCTACACCAGCACCTATGATGAGTACTTTTGCAGGAGGTATACTTCCAGCAGCAGTCATAAACATGGGGAAATAACGCGGAAATAATGTTGCGGCCAATAACACGGCCCTGTATCCGGCTATATTAGCCTGGCTGCTCAAAACATCCATACTTTGGGCCCTGGTTGTGCGGGGTATCATGTCAAGACTAAACAATGTGACCTGTTTTGCGGCCAATTGTTGCATCAACCCAACATTGAACAGAGGTTGAAATACCCCGATAATAACCTGTCCGGCTTTTAGTAAAGCGATATCTGGTTCATCTAATGGATGTATACAAAGTAAAAGATCCGATTGAGTAAGTATGGTATTTCGATCCTGAACAAGGATGTTTTTGTCGACATAAGTTTGATCCGCAGCAAATGCAGTTTCCCCGGCCCCTTTTTCAACCCAAACAGTGATATTCTTTTTTACCAATGTATCTGCCTGTTCTGGTAGGAGCGATACTCTTTTGTCTTTACTTTTTTCGCTTAATATGCCGAGAATCATGGATTCAATTTAGGTGTTTTTTCTCAAAGGCAGGCTGGCTTTCTTTATGCAATCGGTATAAACGGACAGGGGTCTTTATTAACCTTTTAAAACATTAAAAAGTCTTCCCCAATTTTAACCAACTTTATAATTATTTCATCCCTAGCGGTCAATTCTTTAAAACCGTATAGAGATTGTCTGTTTTACATGAAAATCTTTTTTAAAAAGAACGATTCCAATAAAAAACAAATCAATAGAAAGCGTGACTGCCTCATGTTTTTGGATTTCGTTCCATGCCTGTTCCATTTCAGGGCTCCAATGAATGTCGTCGAAAATCAATATGCTATGTTCATCCAGATGGGGCAACAATTGATTGAAATAATTTATAGTAGGTTCAAAACGATGATTTCCATCAATAAATGCAAGATCAATAGTTGGTTTTTCTTTAAGCCATTCAGGTAATGTATGGTCGAAATTTCCTTCTATTAGCCTGGTATTTTTTATACCTAATTTTTGAAAATTTTCTCGCGCAATATCAGCTACAGTCGATGCTCCTTCCATGGTTGTAAGGAAAGCATTTTCATTTGCCATTGCCAAGTAGCTACTGGTTATTCCGAGAGAAGTACCTAATTCAAGTATTTGAGTGGGTCTATAAAAATCTACCATGCGGAATAATAGCTGCCCGTATTTTTTGGGTTTTAAAGCAGCTTTTGCAATTGCTGAAACAATGCGTTGAGAAGAAGCCGCTTTTCTTGATCCGGCACCAAAATCTTCCACTAATATTGAGCGTTGGTCTTTTTGCAGTTGGTTTCTTAGATCTTCGATTGGATCATAAGCATAAAACTGTCTTGTGTCGTTTAATACACGTTTCGTAAACTCGAATACAAAAGGCGAATGAATTCCATGTCCTTTACCATTTGATGCGGTAAGATAATAATACAAGTATTTTAATCCCAGGCTAAAAGGTGAATACATAGATTCAAATATTTTTGATCAATCGCTTCTTTCTTTGGAATGGTAACTCTTTGAGCAGCCAAAGTAACGCATAAACGCCGCAAAGTAAACTAAGGTAATGGAGTATCTTAATGGTAAGGTCAAAATAATTCCCTGAGCCTGCTCCTCCCATAAAAATAACTGATAGGATTATGATTGACAACCAGGGTGTATTGCGCACTACCCTTATAAGAAATAA
This sequence comes from uncultured Sediminibacterium sp., assembly GCA_964611995.1. Taxonomy (GTDB): domain Bacteria; phylum Bacteroidota; class Bacteroidia; order Chitinophagales; family Chitinophagaceae; genus Sediminibacterium. The sequence continues at coordinate 20,858 of CAZTCS010000062.1, forward strand.
CCAGGGTAATAAAATCAATGCCATTAATCTGTAAAAAAATGCATCAGGTTCGAAAGGAGGTAATTCTTCTACAGTGATTCCTGAATTGCGCAATAATTCTTGCCCAATGCGAGCCATTTCAACCAGTTGGTTTGTGAGAAAAATGGCATAGAGAATAAATATAAGATTAGTGGCTGCGAGTATCGCTTTTGCATATTGCTTATAAACACCTCTACCCAAAAATGAAAAGGCCAATAAAAAAGGAACGGTAAATGTGAATGCAGGTTCTATAAAAGCCATATCAATTCATTTTACCTGCGCTCCCATAACTGGAAGCTATATGGATAGGCATGTTTTTCGTTCTGGGGAAAAGTTTCGTCCGATACCAGTTGCCATTCATCTGGTGGAAGTTCCGGGAAAAAAGTATCTGCCTCGGGCGATGTTTGTACCCTGGTAAGGTATACTTTATGTGCTTTGGGCAAAGCCTCTTTATAGATTTCCCCACCTCCTGCTACAAATACTTCTTTATAATCTGCTGATGCGGCAACAAAAATGGCATCCTTCAAGGAATGCACCACAGTAACACCTTCTGGTTGCCAGTCTTTTTGCCTTGTAATAATGATATTGAGTCTACCCTGTAATGGTTTACCCGATAATGATTCGAATGTTTTTCTACCCATAATCACCGGCATTGCCCAGGTTGTTTTTTTGAACAACTGAAGGTCCTTGGGTAAATGCCAAAGTAATTGGTTGTCTTTCCCAATTGCGTTATTGGTTCCGGCTGCCACAATGAGTGAAATGATCATACCCAAAGATAAGTTCTTTTGATCTTTGAATTTTTGATCTTTGATTGATCTGCAAGCCTAAAAATCAAAGATCAAAAATTCAAAGATCAAAAAATCACACTGCTACCGGGGCTTTGATATGGGGATGGCTTTGGTAATTTTCGAGTGTAAAATCTTCAAACTTAAAACCAAAAATATCGGTTACTTCCGGGTTGATTTTCATTACGGGTAAATCAAATGGCGTTCTACTCAATTGAAGTTTTGCCTGTTCTATATGATTATTATAAAGGTGAACGTCGCCGAAGCTGTGTACAAAATCTCCGTATTGTAAACCACAAACTTGTGCTACCATCATAGTTAATAATGCATAAGAAGCAATATTAAATGGCACTCCCAAGAATACATCGGCACTTCGCTGGTATAGTTGACAACTGAGTTTTCCGTCTGCTACATAAAACTGAAAAAGACTATGACAAGGCATTAGTGCCATTTTAGGCAATTCTGCCACATTCCATGCACTGATGATTAAACGTCTGCTGTCGGGATTTTGCTTGATCTGATTTATGATATCTGTAACCTGGTCAATTGTTTCTCCGTTTGCTCCCTGCCAACTGCGCCATTGCTTACCATAAACAGGACCTAAATCCCCATTTTCATCTGCCCATTCGTTCCAGATACTGACACCATGATCGGCGAGGTATTGAATATTGGTTTCGCCACGCAGAAACCATAGTAATTCGTAGATAATGCTTTTTAAATGCAGTTTTTTTGTGGTTACCAGCGGAAATCCTTTTGCTAAATCAAAACGCATCTGGTACCCAAAGCAACTGATGGTACCTGTACCTGTTCTATCGGTTTTCTGTACCCCATTGTCTAATATATGCTGGAGAAGCTGATGATATTGCTGCATGGGCGCAAAATACAATACTCAGGCTGATGATGAATCACTGAGTAAAGAATGTTGAGAAGCTGTGAATACAAAAAGGATGTTATACGGGAAATTTGGCCGCGCTATAGGTGTGCGTATGATGGAACACAGATTATCATGATTTTCAAGATCT
>CAZTCS010000063.1:0-22306 GCA_964611995.1 uncultured Sediminibacterium sp.
CGACAAAGACGCTTTATACAATTTTGAACAGTCGCACCCAGCATTGGAACTTCTTATCAGAAGTTTGCTTAGAGGGTATGAAGGTATTTTCGACAATCAGGTATCTGTTTTTGAATCTCAGCTAGCCAAACTAACCAGACTACCTGTTGATGCCGTAAAAAAACAATTGCTAGAACTAATGGCTTTCGGTGTAATCAACTATTTACCACAAAAAGAAACCCCGCAGATTCATTACTTATTAAATCGTGCACCAGCAAAATACCTTCACATCGATCATGATGCCTATTTTAAAAGAAAAGAACAGTTCAGTCAGCGAGTAAACGACATGATTCGATACCTCAGGGATACGGAAGCCTGTCGCAGTCAGTTTATCGGTATTTATTTCGGAGACAAAACCATCCGCGAGTGTGGTATCTGCGATAACTGTCTGGCTAAAAAGAAGAAAAATCTTTCCGTTGAAGAATTCAGTTTACTTGAAACAACCATTCAACAGCAATTAAGCAAAGGCGACTGCACCATTGATCAATTACTCGCCTCCATGAAAAATATTTCAAGTGAAAAATGGTGGGCAGTGCTTGACTTCCTACAAAACGAAGGACAGATAACAATAGATGAGACTGGAAACATCCGTTTAATACCTTCTTCTCGTTTTTGAACTGGAACGTCCACCTAAACCCAGTGCACCTAATAGGCTTCGGGTAATAATACTTGCTGCTGTTCTACCCACTTGTTTAACCACAGGGTTATCAAAAAAACCATCATCTTGTTTTTTTCTTCCTGATGTTTTTTCGGATGTTGATTCGGTTTCCTGACTCCTGGCGGCAGCTTCTTCCAGTTTATCCGTTAAAATTTCATAGGCACTATGACTGTCGATTTCCTGACTGTATTTTGCTACCAGTTTACTGGAACTCGTTAGTTGATTGATTTCCTGTTCAGTTAAAATATCCATTCTACTGCGTGGAGCACATAGCATAACATGGGCCAGTGGTGTAGGTATCCCTTTTTCGTTTAACAGGGTTACCAGTGCCTCCCCTATTCCCATTTGGGTTAATAGTTCATCTGTTTTATAAAATGCAGTTTCCGGAAAATTCTCAGCCGCCTGCTTGATTGTTTTCCTATCTGCAGCAGTAAAAGCACGCAGTGCATGCTGGACTTTCATGCCCAACTGACTTAAAATAGAGGCTGGTATATCCTGTGGGTTTTGTGTACAGAAAAATATACCCACGCCTTTAGAGCGAATTAATTTAATGACTGTTTCAATCTGTTGCAATAAGGCATCAGAAGCTTCATTGAAAACCAGGTGCGCTTCGTCAATGAAAATAACCAGTTTAGGTTTATCAAGGTCTCCTTCTTCCGGGCAACTGGCATATAATTCAGCCAACAATTGTAACATAAAAGTGGAAAACAGTTTTGGTCTGCCTTGCATATCAGTTACACGCAAAACATTAATCATTCCCCTGCCATCATCACTGATGCGCATGAGATCGTCGGTTTCAAAACTCTTTTCTCCAAAGAATATATCTGCACCCTGCTGCTGAAGCTCAATAATTTTCCGCAAGATGGTGCCTGTTGAAGTAGTTGAAATTTTTCCATACTCCTTCTCTATTTCTGCCTTGCCTTCATTCCCTATGTATTGAAGTATTTTGATGAAGTCTTTCAGGTTCAGCAAGGGCATTTTATGGTCGTCACAATATTTAAAAATCATGGCTACCAAACCGCCCTGCGTATCATTCAAACCAAGGATCTTACTTAATAAAACCGGACCAAACTCACTTACAGTGGCCCTTAACCGAACTCCCTTTTCATTACTTAAAGTAAGCAGTTCAACAGGAAAGGATGTTGGAACAAATGGAACGCCCAGTTTTTCACTGCGTGCCGTAAGTTTTTCATTTGCTTGTCCGGCAGCAGCAATACCACTCAAATCACCTTTAATATCCATCAGCAAAACAGGCACACTATTATCACTTAATGCCTCACTTAGTAGTTGCAATGTTTTTGTTTTCCCTGTTCCGGTTGCACCTGCTATTAAACCATGTCGATTCATGGTTTTTAGTGGCAGCTTTATATCAGCACCGGGCACTACTTCACCATTTAACATGGCTACACCAATTTTTACCTGCTCGCCCTTAAAAATATATCCGGTAGATATCGCTTCTATAAATGCCTGCTCATTTGACATAATTATTTATTGTTAGGTTCATGAGATGTGGATTGGGAAGTTAAGAAGCTAATGGCTTTTAGCTGTTAGCTATTAGCCTTTAGCCGCTTGAAAATTTATGATTTGAAGTTATTCAAATAAACCTCAAATAGAAAACCATTCTCATCAACATCTCCTAAAAGCTAATGGCGAATGGCTAATAGCTAACAGCTCAAAGCTCTTCCTCCCTTTCCAACAACAATATTGCACTTTGTGGTACGATAAAATATTTCTCCTGCTCATACATCACTTCTGTAGCACCACTTACCAGAAAAATCGCCAGGTCTCCCTCACGGGCCTGTAAGGGCACATATTTTACCTGTTCCTCATCTGTTTTCCAGGGTTCTTCATCAACGGGCATGGGAATAGCGTATCCTGGACCGGTTTTAATGATATGGCCTTGTTGTACTTTCTCTTTCTCCTGAACACCGGGAGGCAGGTACAAACCGCTGGCTGTTTGTTCATCTGGTTTAGATGGGCGTACCAGTACCCTATCGCCAATTACAATGAGTTTCTTGAACTTGTTATCTGAAGTAAGCAACATATCTGGCTGTTTATCCTTTATTCAATCCGTAAAAATAAAACAGAAATTGAAAATCGGACGATTCAGTATTTTTGTACTATGAAGCAGATTATTGCGGCCATTGTTGTTATCACAGTAACGGGTATTATTATTGCCGCATTTACAGAACCTGCACCTATTAATTCGAAAGCTTTACTCGGACAAAAACTTTTCAACGACAAAATCCTCTCTAAAGATAATAGTATAAGCTGCGCCAGTTGTCACCTGCCAGCTTATGGTTTTTCGGATACACTGGCTTTCAGTTCTGGTATAGAAGGAAGGTCTACGGTAAGAAACACACCATCAGTGCTGAATATGAAAAACCGTCCGTATTTTTTCTGGGATGGTCGCGCAAAATCACTGGAAGAGCAGGCTTTAATGCCTATTGCACACCCTGACGAGATGGGATTACCTATAGCAGAAGCGGTTAAAAGATTAAATGCAAGTGCCGAATACCGGAAACTGTTTCTGCATATTTTCAAGACCTTACCGAATAAATATAATCTCGGGGCCGCTTTTGCTGCTTTTGAAAAAACCCTTGAAACAGACAGCAGCAGATTCGATGCTTATATGGATGATCTTGTTGAATTTACCGATTCAGAAGAAAGGGGGAGGAAATTATTCATCAGCGAAAAAACCAAATGCTTCGATTGCCATAAGGGACCAGATTTTACAGATGATCAATTTAAAAATATTGGATTATTTGATGGTTATGCACTCAAAGATTCTGGCAGGTATCTGATCACAAAGAAAAAAGAAGACCTTGGAAAGTTTAAAACACCCGGATTGAGAAATATTGCACTAACTGCACCTTATATGCATAATGGGATGTTTCAAACACTTGAAGAAGTAATAGAATATTACAATAATCCTGGTGCTTTTGTGTTAAATCCAATAAATATGGATAGCACCATGGGAGTTCCTATTGGATTGAATAAGCAGGAAAAAGCAGATCTGCTTGCTTTTTTGAAAACCTTAACAGATAAGCGGTTTGGGGTTAGGGATTAGGGGTTAGGTGTTAGGCGTTAGGAGTTAGGTGTTAATATTTACCTAATCCCTAACACCTAACCCCTAATACCTAACACCTTTAACAAAAGATTGCAGGCTATAGGATGTTAAGTAGTAGTGAATTATCTTTATTTCACATAAATTTTAGAACCATGGAAGACAAGAAAAAATTTAAGATACTCTTGTGCGAAGACGATACCAATCTTGGTATGGTATTAAAGAACTATCTGGAACTGAACGATTACGATGTAACACTGGAACGCGATGGCCGATTAGGACTTGCTGCATTTCAAAGGGAGAAATACGATATCTGTCTCCTGGATGTAATGATGCCTAATATGGATGGATTTACCCTTGCAGAAGAAATTCGTGATGTAGATCCGGATATTCCCCTGTTCTTCCTCAGTGCTAAAACCATGAAAGAAGATATTATCCAGGGCTACAAACTTGGCGCTGATGATTATATCACTAAACCTTTTGACAGTGAAGTATTGCTGTTAAAAATCAGGGCAATCCTGAAACGTAACGAAGAAGAAAACAAAACCAATGAAAATATTGAGTTTGATCTGGGTAAATACCATTTCAATCCCAAATTACGTGAGTTGAAAAACGGCGATAGCACTCAAACACTTTCTCCTAAAGAGAATGAGTTATTGAAAATGTTGGCCGAACATAAAAACGATTTATTACCCCGCGAACGTGCGCTGAAAAAAATATGGGGTAGTGATACTTATTTCAATGGTAGAAGCATGGATGTGTATATCGCAAAGCTGCGTAAATACCTGAAAGACGATACCAATATTGAAATTGTGAATATTCACGGTAACGGATTCCGCTTAGTAGCCCCTTAGGCTGGAGTAATATTTTTTAAGCCACAGATTCACAGATTATTATTTAAAATCTGTGAATCTGTGGCTTAAATATTTAAGTAAATAAATCTGACTGATTGCCTGTTTGTTTAAAGGCACGATTAAGATGTGTATACGCCTTCGCAGTTACTTCTCTTCCGCGTGGCGTTCTTTGTAAAAAACCCTCTTGAATCAAAAAAGGTTCATAAACTTCCTCTAAAGTACCCGCTTCCTCTCCTACTGCAGTTGCTATTGTAGTTAATCCTACAGGGCCTCCCTTAAATTTATCAATGATGGCCAATAGAATCCTGTTATCCATTTCATCTAACCCATGCTCATCTACATTCAAAGCCTTTAATGCATGCTGTGTAATGCCTAAGTCAATCTCACCGTCATTCAATACCTGTGCAAAATCGCGCACCCTTCTCAACAAACCATTCGCAATACGAGGTGTTCCCCTACTCCTGCGTGCAATTTCAAATGCTGCATTTGTTTGAATAGAAGTGTTTAATATAGCGGCACTACGCTCAATAATTTTTTGCAGTGTTTCTGCCTGGTAATATTCCAACCTTGACTTTATGCCAAATCTTGACAATAATGGGGCAGTCAATAATCCACTTCTGGTGGTAGCACCGACAAGGGTAAATGGATTCAGGTTTATCTGTACACTTCTTGCATTCGGACCAGAATCAATCATGATGTCGATCCTGAAATCTTCCATGGCAGCGTATAAATATTCTTCAACTACCGTACTTAACCGATGAATTTCATCTATAAACAATACATCATTGGGTTGCAGGTTGGTTAATAATCCTGCTAGGTCTCCCGGTTTTTCAATAACCGGACCCGAAGTTTCTTTAATACTTACCCCCAATTCATTGGCAACAATTCTGCTCAGGGTAGTTTTACCCAAACCCGGAGGACCATGAAAAAGGATATGATCCAATGCTTCACCCCTTAGCTTGGCAGCTTTGATAAAAATTACAAGGTTCTCAATTAACTGTGGTTGGCCTGAAAAGTCATTGATTTCTGCCGGGCGAATGACATTCTCAAATTCTTTTTCAGAACCACTGAGGTTACCGGAATCACTGTTAAGATTGGGGTTTAACATGGGTCAAAGCTACAAAATATTGAATGATGAATGACTGAACTTGACGAAACTGAATGCTGGAATTATTTAATTAGTCTCCCTACTTCCAAGATACCTTCTGTGTTCTTCTGTGTTTTCAGTGGCAATTAAATATGCCACTGAAGGCACTGAAGGGCACTGAAGGATTGGTTTTGAGATTAGAATGTGTACCGTAAAATAAATTCAGGATCTGGGCAGTTCGCCAGGTATTGCTCTCTTTCACTGTATTTACAAACGCCCGGATAATCTCCCTTCATACCCTGCATATCATTAATTATTTGAAAATGCAGATGCGGCGGCCAGTGACCGTTTTCTTCGGGCATTCCAAAATGTGCTATTTGTTCTCCAGCAGTTATTTGTTTCCCTTCATATAAACCATCTAAATCACCCAAGGAAAGATGTCCGTATAAACTATACATCATTGTTCCATTGAACTGATGTTGCAATATGATAACAGCCCCATAATCTCCATAAGTTTCATGGAATCCGAAACTATGTATTTCGCCTTCCATTGGTGCAAATACTGGCGTGCCTGCTGTTCCCCATATATCTGTTCCTAAATGTAACCTTCGTGGTTCGTCAACTCCATCAAAGACCTTACTCCTGCTATAAACCGTTCTGTGTTCGTTGTAACCACCAATGGCATAGCGGGCACCTGATTCAGCAATACAATGATCAATATAGCCACTAAATAGTTCGGTATCATTTACCAGTTCGTCAGTAACCTCCCCGTTTGCAGCAGTTAGGTCGAGCCTGAAAAGTTTATCTGTCAATTTATCAAAGGGAACAATAGGAGAAAACATAACTTCCTGATTAATAAAAAATCTGTGAATCTGTGGCTAAATATTTAGCCCCAGATTCACAGATTACAATATAGTAGAAATTTATTTCTTCAGCTTCTTCATAATTTCTTCAATTGCCTTATCCAGTTGAGGATCGCGTCCATTGATACGGTCTTCAAAATTCATCGGCACTTTAATATCAGGTTCAACACCTGTTATTTCGAGGTCTTTTCCGTCTAAAGAATAACATCCCCAACTTGGCAGGCGAACAAAAGAGCCATCTACCAATCCTGTACCGCTGGTGAAAATAATCCAGCGATAAGTAGGCATACCAATGATGGTACCGAGTTTAAGTGCTTTAAAACCTTGGGAAGTCATTTCAGCATCACTCAGCGATTGCTCATTGATCAACAATACAATTGGCTTGTCTGCCGGTGCGAAATTCGATTGAGGCGTAAGCTTACCCTCTCTGTATTTCCATTGCAAATAAGCGCGCTGACTTAAGAATTTCAACACCTCATCATGCACATTACCACCGGTATTGTAACGCAGATCTAGTATCAATGCTTCTTTCTGGTAAAAATCCTGTGTCATATCGATCAGGAATTTCTCCAGTTCTCCGGTGCCCATATCTTTCATATTATGGTAGGCCACCCGGTTATTGGTTTTTTCATCCACTCTTTTCTGATTGATATCGCTCCATTCCTGTGAAAGATTACTAAACAATGAACCTTGCGGATGCACTTTTGTGGTAATTGTTTGTCCGTTACGGTTAAAAGTTAATGTTAGTTCTGCATCAAGAGATGGCCTACTGAAATAGTAGTTCCTGTTTATGGAAGGGTCTATATTTTCATCGTCTACTTTTACCAGTATATCACCTGGACGTACATTATTATCCACTTTATCTGCATTACTTCCTGCTACTACATATTTTACTTTATATGGATCATCATTTTCGAAAATGATACCTGTTTCCATGGTTCTGTTAGAAAGCTGTACAGACTCTTCATCTCCTGAAGAGGAAAAGCCCTGGTGTGATGAATTCAATTCGCCTAAAAGGTCTGCAAGCAAAGTACGCAGATCACCCCTGGTATTCAGGTAAGGTAAAAACACTTCATACTTTTTGCGTGTTGCCAGCCAATCGATACCATGGAATTTTTCATCATAGAAATTTTCATTTACATGCGCCCATGTTTCCTGGAACACTTGTGTAAATTCGGCAGACAGGTTTCTCCTGAATACTTTTGAAATGGCAACCGGGTCTACTTTATTTGCATCCAGGTTCAATTTATAAATAGAGCCGTTAATTAGGGCCATAGTCTTATCTCCACCTTCTGCATAATCTACACTAAATGCATCAGCTCCATTAATTTTTTCTGTTTTGGGCTGCTCAAATGGTTCAAGGGTTGTTTTCCATAAAGCTGGTCGTCCTTCAGCATGATTACTTACATACAATACAATGGTTTTTTCTCCCTTCTGAATAACATTCAAAAGGAATTGAGAACCGAAGTTTGGTCCAACCTGCTCCAGGCGATCCATGATTTTAGCAGCATCGATTTTAATAGGTGCCGGTTCTTTTTTCGAAGTGTCTTTTTTCTCTGTTTTGAAAAGAGCTTCATACTTATCACTACGATATGGAGCATCTATTTTCTCTAAAGGCATCCGATAGATACTTGGATTCTGCATCCCGAACGGATATGATGGCTTGGTGCGGGATGAGATAAAATAAATATACTTTGCATCAGGGCTCCATACAGGACTTGCTTCCGTGATACCAGTATTTGTAAGGTTAATGGTTCTGTTATCTTTCAGGTGATGGATAAAAATATCCTGCTCAAAATTTCTGATGGCAGTAAAGTAAACATATTCATCATTGGGAGAAAAACCTGGATCGGAATTCTGGATTGCCCATATCTCATCTTTAACCAGTGTTTTGTTTTCCCATGTTTTTAAATCAAGCAGTTTCACTTCATCACGTCCACTGAGGTAAACCAGTTTGGTCCTGGTTTTATTTAAAACACCAGATCGGTTATTCTTAACGTCTTTGGTAATTTGCTTTACTGGTGCCGATCCATCTGCTGTAGCCGTAAACCAGTTCAGGTAGCCATCTACTGTTTGGTTGAAGAGCATTGTTTTATTATCGCTCATCCACTTAACTTCTCTTGCTCTTTCTGTATTTCCTTTATTGATCTGTTGTACGAATTTTCCATCGAGGTCACTAACAAATACTTCTCCTCTTGAGGTAAATGCTAATTTTTTCCCATCAGGAGAAACATCCATATTGGTTATCGCACCACGTACATTATAATCTTTATCGGCTGGCAGAACATTGTTACGGCTTAGGCTGATATTTAATTTTTCAGCACGTTTTGAAGCAATATCATAAAGCCATAGTTGGTAATCGCGTTCAAAAACAATTTTTGTACCGGAGGCATTTACCACAGGAGCTTTGATAGAAGAATTAAAACGGGTAAGTGCCGTTTTCTTTCCATTCTCTAATGTATACAGATTGTATTCGCCATTTGCTTCATCAGAAATAAAATATAGCTTCCCACTTTTATCGATGGTTGAAGCGAAATCTTTTCCTTCCCAGTCTGTATGTTTTTTGTATTGTTTGCTGGCAATATTATACGACTGAATATCTGGGTTAAAAGGTCCTTTATAGCGCTTACGGGCTATTTGGCTGGTACTTTCCCAGGTATCGTTAAAGTAGATATCGCCTGATGGATGTTCAGCCAATCCATGATCCAGCAGAAAGAAATGATTACCGAATAATCTTTGTGGCGTGCCCCCATTAATGTTTACCGTAAACCCGGAAACCTGGCCCATTCTATTAGAGGTGAAATATATCTTCTTGCTATCCCAGCTCCAGTTATTCACTTCATCATTGGCACTATGGAATGTTAGCTGTTTAATTTCACCACCCGATAAAGGCATAATATAAATATCTGCATTCCCCTTTTGTCGGCTGCTAAATGCCAGCCATTGTCCGTCAGGAGAAATACGTGGACTACTTTCATAACCCTGCATAGCAGTAATACGGGTTGCTTTGCCATCTTTAACAGCAGCTTTCCATAAATCGCCTTCAAAAGCGAATATGATGGTTTCGCCGTCTGGACTTATTGCTGGACTGGACAAAAAATGAGGTTGGTTGGATTGCGATTGTGCGGAAGCCAGACATAAGTAGGCAATTACACAGGACAATACTCTTTTCATGTGGTTTTTTTTATTGACTTTAGAGACCTGGAATTCGCCAATCACCAATAGCACTTAGACAGTATTGGTTTTGGCTCATTTCATGAGTTTGATTTTTGGATCTACAAGATAAATAAGATAGTGGAGGAATAATTGGGTTGTTTTGACCAGCGGCAAATTCCGGGCACTCAAATAACATATTAAATATTTTACACTATATTTAATAGGATAAATCATAAGAAATGAGCAGAGGGTCGATTTTATTGCTTTTTATACTTTTCAGTTTCGCTGCAGCCGGACAATGCGATAACTCATTGCTTGGTAAATGGAAAGTTGTTGCGGTGCTAAATGTGGGCTCATATATCAATTTGAAAACAGATTCTGTTTATTTCCCAACATACATGGCGAATAAATATGCTACCGATTCTTTAAAACGGATTTTTATTAAGGAACAAAAAGAAATGTATCAAAATGCATTCTTTCATTTCAAAACCGATAGCAGTTTAAATGCAAATATGCTTGGAGATTATACCGAGGACATCAGGTATTGTTATAAGAAGTCAGAAAATAAAATACACTTAATCTCAAAAAATGAAACAGGAGAAAAAGTAATTAATGAAAGAACCACGCTAATTAAAAATGGTTTATTGCATATTACCATTTCGCCGGTGGAAATGAAAGATTATATTTTTGAAATCGTACTTGAAAAAACGGCAACGAAATAGTTTGTATTTCGTTACCGTTCTTTTAGACTACTACATTGATCATCTTCCCTTTTACAAAAATCAACTTCTTCAAAGGCTTCCCTTCCATCCATTTCTGCACCAACTCATTGGCCAATACCAGTTCTTTAACCTGGTCTTCTGTTGCATCTAGCGCAATGGTTAGGTTTGTTCTCATTTTCCCATTGATACTGATGGGGTATTCCTTACTTGTTTCTGTTACATGTGCAGCATTGAATACAGGAAAAGCTGCATCGAGAATAGATCCATTATTGCCCAATTGTTGCCAGAGTTCTTCAGCAATATGCGGTGCATAAGGAGTTAAGAGAATCAGCAATGACTCAAGTATTTCTTTCTTATGGCACTTAAGATCACTCAGTTCATTTACGCAAATCATAAAGCTACTTACGGCTGTATTGAAACTGAATCGCTCTGTATCTTCTTCAATTTTTCGGATGGTGCGGTGTAATACTTTTAATTCTTCAGCAGTTGGTGTGTCGTTGCTCCAGATTTTACCTTTTGTTTCATCAAAAAACAAGCGCCACATCTTTTTAAGGAAACGGTGTACCCCTTCAATTCCTTTGGTATCCCATGGTTTGCTTTGGTCTACCGGACCAAGGAACATTTCATACATACGGAATGTATCTGCTCCGAATTTCTCTACCAGTATATCAGGATTTACGGTATTGAATTTTGACTTAGACATTTTCTCCACTTCCACCCCACAGATATATTTACCATCTTCCAAAATAAATTCAGCATTGGCATATTCTCCGTTGCGCCATTTTTTAAAGGCTTCAATATCTAATTCAACCCCATCAACTATGTTTACATCAACATGTAACTGATCAACTTCTTCTTTATTTACCAATCCTGCAGACACAAAAAGCTGTGTTCCTTTTTTGCGAAACACAAACCTGCTACTTCCCTGTATCATCCCCTGATTCAGCAGTTTCCTAAAGGGTTCATCAAAACCAATATGTCCTAAATCGTAGAGCGCTTTGGTCCACATACGGCTATACAATAAATGTCCAACCGCATGCTCCGTACCACCGATATAAAGATCAACCTGGTTCCAGTAATCGCTAACTTTTCTATCGCAAAACTGTTGATCGTTTTGCGGATCCATATATCGCAGGAAATACCAGCTACTTCCGGCATAACCAGGCATTGTATTGGTTTCCAGCACTCCTTTATCACCAAACTGATTGGTCCATTCCGGCATATTCGACAGTGGGCCTTCGCCTTCCGGGCCAGGGCTATACGATTCTACATTTGGCAAGGTTAAGGGCAGTTGTGATTCATCCAGCGGATAAGCTATGCCATCTTTCCATAAAATAGGGAAAGGTTCGCCCCAATAACGTTGGCGACTGAAAGCGGCATCACGCATTTTGTAGTTCACTTTGCGTTTGCCGATACCCATTTCCTCCAGTTTATTTATAACCAGTTCTATGGCATCCCTCATTTTCATACCATCGAGGAAACCACTATTACTGAGTATGGCATCTTTGGTAGGATTGGCATCATTGCCATCGAATGCAGCACCAATGATATTGGTAATAGGAATATTAAAATGTTGCGCGAATTTAAAATCTCTCTCATCACCACATGGCACTGCCATAATAGCTCCAGTGCCATAACCTGCCAGTACATATTCAGAAATCCAGATAGGAATCAGTCTGCCATCAAATGGATTAATTGCATAAGCGCCGGTAAAGCAACCTGTAATTTTTTTCTCAGCTTGTCTTTCTCTATCACTCCTGCTCTTTACATAAGTGATATAAGCTTCTACTGCTTCTTTTTGTTCTGGTGTGGTAATTTTTTCAATAAGCTCATGCTCAGGCGCCACAACCATAAAGTCAACACCGAAAATGGTATCAGGGCGGGTAGTGTACACAGTAAGCTCCAGGCTACAAGCTTCAAGCTGCAAGTTTGTTGGTTCCTGCTTGTCGCTTGCAGCTTGCAGCCTGAAGCTAATCTCAGCTCCCGATGATTTTCCGATCCAATTGGTTTGCATTTCTTTCATGGCTTCGCTGAACTCGATGGTATCGAGACCAGTAAGTAATCGATCTGCATATTCTGTAATGCGCAGGTACCACTGGCGCAATTTCTTTTTTACCACTGGATGTCCGCCACGCTCACTCACTCCATTTACCACTTCATCGTTGGCAAGCACGGTTCCCAATGCTTCGCACCAGTTTACTTCTCCATAACCACAGAATGCCAGGCGATAGTGCATTAAAATATCCTGCTGTTCTTTTGCGGAATAGGCTTTCCATTGCTCTGCAGTAAACTGAATACTATTATCTCCCGGACAAACATGATCTACATTACCATTAGTTTCAAATGCGGCAATTAGATCGGTAATTGGACTGGCTTTTTGTAGCTGCCTGTTATAAAAACTATTGAATAATTGCAGGAATATCCATTGTGTCCACTTATAATAACCAGGCTCACAGGTACGTACCTCCCGATCCCAATCGTAACTAAAACCTATATTATCCAGTTGCTTCCTGAAATTATCGATATTCTGTGCGGTGCTTTTTGCAGGATGTACACCATGTTCAATGGCATATTGTTCGGCAGGTAATCCAAAAGCATCATATCCCATCGGGTGCAATACATTGAATCCTTTGAGTCTTTTAAAACGACTCACTATATCAGAAGCTATATAACCCAGGGGGTGTCCCACATGTAATCCCGCGCCACTTGGGTAGGGAAACATATCCAATACATAGTACTTTGGTTTATCGGTATTGTTTTTTACCTGATAAGTTTTATCCTTTACCCAGGCTGACTGCCATTTTTGTTCAATATCCCTGAAATTGTATTCCATATTTGGTCCTGTTCTGTATACTTTTTGTTGTTGTAAAGCGTTATTAATTGGGTTGGTTGGGTGATCAGAAACTGAAGGCTCAGTACTTTTCGCCAACTGCCGGTAATCCTAACATATCTTTAACCCAAATAAGTCAGGATTGCCCTATTTTTCAAAAGCAAAATAATCGTTAGAGTGGCTGCAAATGTAAGTCTTTAGGCGTCAAAACCCTACATTTGCTCCTCATCCCCTGCCCTTGTCCCCTGGTGGAGAAGGGGGAACTGAGAAAAACTGGTAAGTATGGCAGACAGCGCAAAATCTTCTTTAAAACGTAGTAAACCCAATTATATCTACTCCATTATTGGTGTTGCCCTGGTTCTATTGATTATGGGCATTATGGGATGGTTTTTCCTGAATATTAATTCAGTGGGTAATGCTTTTAAGGAAGATATCCGCATCAGTGCCTATTTGCGTACCCTTAATAAAGACACCATCGGCCAAATTCAGCAATATATTGCTGGCCGTCCTTATACAAAAACGGTTACTTATGTCGACAAGCAAAAGGCTCAGGAAATCTGGAACCGTGAGAACAATGAAGATTGGGCCAAGATACTCGACATGAACCCTCTTCCGGAGAGTATTGATTTTTATGCCAAAGCCGGATATGTAAACAAAGACAGCCTAATCGCCATTTCCAATGAATTATTGGGAAAGTATGGCAACCAAATCACCGATATTCAATACCCCCAAACACTGGTGGGTAATTTAAATGAGCGTGCTGCCAAGATCGGGCTCATATTCCTGGTAATTGCCATTATACTATGCATCATTGTTATTGTGAGTATCGACAATACAATACGACTTGCGATGTTCAGCAATCGCTTCCTGATAAAAACCATGCAAATGGTGGGGGCAACGCGCAATTTCATTGCCCGACCTTTAAATATCAGGGCAATTGTAAATGGATTAATTAGTTCTGGTATTGCCATCGTATTGTTGTTCAGCATCATCAGTTGGGCTGAAAGTCAGTTCCCGCAGTTAAAAGCCATCCGCGACTGGAAACTTACATTTATACTTTTTGGTGGCCTGATTGTTCTGGGCGTAGGCATTTCAGTGTACAGCACTTATAGAAGCGTACTGAAATATTTGAAAATGAAATTGGACGATCTTTATTAGATGTGAATGGTGAATAGTGAATTGTCAAAAGAAAATACTTGAACAAATAATAATTCTTAAAAACTGACTGATATGACTGAAACAAAAAATACTGCAGCTCCGCTTTTTACAAAAGATAATTACAAGTGGATGTTGATTGGAGGTGTTATTATCGCGCTTGGATTCTTCCTGATGAGTGGCGGTAAAAGCAATGATCCTAATGTTTTTGATTACAAAGAAGTTTACAGCACTACCCGCATTACCATTGCCCCCATCCTGATCGTGATCGGATTAGCAGTGGAGATTTATGCGATTTTCAAAAAAGGAAAATAAATCTCCTCCCTTTCAGTGTATTTCTGTGCCTTCAGTGGCATTAATATTGCCACTGAAGGCACAGAAATACACTGAGGGATTTACTCATGCTTTAAGCTTTCTTTCGGACTTTCAGACTAACCGACTTTCGGACTACCTTAACTCCCACCCATGTCTATATTCGATGCCATTATAATTGCCATTGTAGAAGGATTGACAGAGTTTTTACCTATTTCTTCTACGGGTCACATGATTATTACTAGTTCCTTTTTGGGTATAGCGAAAGACGACTTTACGAAACTGTTTGAAGTAGCTATTCAACTTGGAGCAATTCTATCGGTGGTAGTTCTTTACAGAAAAAAATTCTTCCCGCTTAACAGGTGGAACTTTTACCTAAAACTTTTAATAGCCGTTATACCCGCCCTGGCACTCGGTGCGCTTTTCTCTGATAAGATTGACGACTTGCTTGAAAGTCCACTTACAGTCGCCATTACCATGCTGGCAGGTGGTTTTGTATTGTTGTTTATTGACAAACTTTTTCAGCAACCTGTAATTGATAAAGAAGAGGAAGTAAGTTTTGTTCGTGCATTCATGATTGGACTATGGCAATGCGTTGCAATGATACCCGGAGTGAGTCGTAGTGCGGCAAGTATTATTGGAGGTATGCAGCAAAAATTAAACAGGGGATTAGCCGCAGAATTTTCCTTTTTCCTCGCTGTACCAACCATGGCTGCTGCAACCGGTTATAAGTTATTAAAGGCCTGGAAAGAAAATCCTGAAATATTAACCAATACCGATAACCTCATTGCACTTGCAGTTGGTAACCTGGTAGCATTTATCGTTGCCATGCTCGCCATCAAATTCTTCATAGGCTTCCTACAAAAACATGGCTTTAAACTATTCGGCTGGTACCGCGTAGTCGGAGGAGCAATTTTGTTGGCACTGGTACTAGCAGGATACTTGAAGTGATGGCAGATGGTAGATGTCGGATCTCTGATTTTTGATTTTTGACTTTTGGTTTTTGATTTTTGATTTCTCAGTAATTAAATCACACATCAGATATCCAACATAATATATCTGCCATCACAAATCTTACATCAGAGATCAGAGATCAGACATCTGACATCTGACATCTGACATCTGCCATCTGCTATCTGCCATCTTTTTTGATCCTGCTTGGGTTTTTGGCTATGAATGCTTCCCATCCTTTTACTGTTTTTCCTGTTGCTGCTAATGGTGATGTAGATTGGTAGTGGTGACAAAGGGCCACGGCCAATGCATCCGTAGCATCGAAGTATTGGGGCTTTTCTGCGATTTGTAAAATACGTTGTAACATCTTCCAGACCTGGTCTTTGTCGGCATTACCATTTCCGGTAATGGATTGTTTTACTTTCTTGGGAGAATATTCTGTTACGGTTAATCCGGCCTGCATAGCGGCAGCGATGGCTACACCCTGCGCCCTGCCGAGTTTGAGCATACTCTGCACATTTTTCCCAAAAAAGGGGGCTTCAATGGCGAAAGTAGATGGTTTATACAATTTGATTAGCTCACAAACTTTTGCATGAATGGTTTCCAGTCTTGCATAAATATCTTTCTGTGAGGTTAACTTCAAAATATCCATTAACAACACCTGGGGTTGCCCCTTATGAATCCTCAATAAAGCATACCCCATTAACTGCGTTCCTGGATCAATTCCTAATATAATTTCATCTTTCGCCATTCGAAGGTGAAAATACGGAAGATTTGTTGAGAGAGACCATGGTCCATAGTCCATGGTCCATGGTAAAGTATTTTGTCTTATAGATGTATGCTACACTATTAATGCGAATTAAGGGTTGAAGTACTATTAGTCATAACCAATTTGCCATCAGCCATGGTCTATGGTCTATGGTCTATGGACTATGGACTATGGTCTATCGACCAAGCCCCTAGTCCACGATTATGCTATATTTCCCCGTTCTTTGTATTACTTAAATCAAACCTGCCTGAATAAACGACTAAAAATATTCCTGAACTATTTTCTTGGGCCAGCGCTATTTATCTGGCTGGCTTATTCTATCTATCAGCAGGTTCAGCGTCAGGATGATATTCAGCAGTCCTGGGGTATGATTTTACAATCTTTAAATGGGCCTCAATCCTGGAAACTCATACTGGCTATTTTGCTATTATTCCTCAATTTGAGTATTGAATCATACAAATGGAAATTACTGGTATCAAAGGTTCAAAAAGTTTCTTTTGCCAAGGCCTTGAAAGCAACTATTACCGGCAACGCCCTCGTGTTTAATAGCATTAACCGATTTGGAGAATCAGCAGCCAGATCAATTTACCTGGATGATGGCAATCGATTGAAAGGCATGGCCATTTCAATGGTTGGGAGCATGAGCATTATTATTACTACATTTTCATTTGGTATTGCAGGAATGCTATATATGCGCTTTTTTATTTTTGATGCAACCCATCACTTAGAGGGATTGTCTATGTTTTGGATGACAGGGTTAATGAGTGTACTTGGGTTTGCAACTGCGTTACTTTATCTTTTATATTTTAAGCTGTCCTGGTTAATCCGCCTACTGGAAAAAATTCCTATAGTAGCGAGATACAGGTTTGTAGTGGAAAATATGGAAAGCCTGGGCTGGCAGTTCTTAACAAAAATTTTACTTCTTTCTGTTTTCCGATACGTTGTATTTCTGGTACAATATGTGCTGGTAATGCAAGTGTTTGAGGTTGGAATCGGTATATGGGATACAATAGCACTTGTTTCAGTATTGTTGATCATATTAACCATTATTCCAAGTATTACACTAGCGGAAATTGGAATAAGGGGAAAAGTGAGTTTACAGTTGTTTGGCATACTGAGTAACAACCTGCTAGGCATCATTGCATCAACCGGAAGTATCTGGATAATAAACCTGATTATTCCGGCCATAATTGGTAGTATCTTTCTATTGGGCATTCGTTTGTTCAGAAACAATAAGTAAACAGGCAAGCATGAAACGAATTTTCTTACTCTTAATATGGCTTATCGCCTTAAAGCCTTTGTCGGCAGGAGATGAATTCTGTGGAATCAGGAATACTGCCTTTCAAGAAGGTGAAAGTATTTCATTCAATGTATTTTATTCTGTACTTGGACTATATGTAAATGCAGGTAATGCAAACTTTTCTGTTTCTCTCGATAAGATGAACAATAGAATTGCCTACCATGTAGTTGGAAAAGGAAGCTCTAACCCCAGTTATGACTGGATCTTTAAAGTAAGGGACAGGTATGAATCATACATCGACACTACCGATCTGCAGCCTTTGAAATTTATTCGAAATATTGATGAAGGAGGTTACAAAAAATTTGAAAACATTACGTTTAATAAAGAAACAAATACTGCCGTAACAACCGAAGGCGCATTTAAAGTACCAAGTTGCGTACAGGATGTTTTGAGTTCTATTTATTATGCCAGAAATATTGACTTCAATAAATATAAACCCGAAGAAAAAATTCCTTTTGCCATGTTTCTGGACAACGAAGTCTATAACCTATATATTAAATATTTAGGCAAGGAAACCATCAAAACAAAGTATGGTAAATTCAGGGCCATAAAATTCAAACCCTTGCTGGTAAAAGGAACTTTGTTTGAAGGTGGAGAAAAAATGACGGTATGGGTAAGCGACGACCCCAATCATATACCACTTCGGATTGAAAGTCCAATCATCGTTGGTAGTGTAAAAGTAGATATGATGCAATACCGTAACCTAAGGTATCCACTAAGTTCAATGATCAGTTTTAACCATTAGAAACCATCGCATTTTTTGGATAATGGATAGGGTTACTTTGTACACTACGCGATAATTGTGACCTTTTGTACAATACCCTGCAGATAATAATCACGAATAGGGTTGCAAGTATAACGCCCCCGGTCAGACCAAGTAAAAAGGAGTTCAGGTATTCTTTGCCTGCATAAGTAGCATAGACCACGGTGGCAGCAGATACTATTCCTGAAACAGCTGCGATAACTGCATTGCCATTCCGATTCGAAATTTCGATTCGTGCATTGCAGGTATCGCAGTTGATAGCGGAAAAATTGTTAAGCAGAATAAACTGCCTGAAGGATATCCTGCATCCGCAATTAGGACATCCGGTTTCCTGGTTTCTGGACATTGGATTTTAAAATAGCGTGTTAAAGCTAGGATTTCAACGTAAACTTAATATGAATTAATGGCAATGAAGGCCTGGAAAACACCGATTTTATCACGTTTTTTCACGGATTTTTTAAGCAGTATTATTAGGTGAAACACTACAAGCCGTATAGTTTTATAAAGCAGAAAGGGGGAAAGTTTCAGCAACCCTCACTCCTTTTTCTGTTAATTGAAGGCTGCAGCATTCGTTTAAATGGTCGTGTTCAAAATACAATATGTAGTTCTTTTCTACTGCTTCTTGTAGAAAATGCTTCTTTTCATGTAGTGTCGTTAAGGGAAACATATCATACGCCATCACATAAGGAATAGGTAAATGAGCTGTCGAAGGAAGCAGATCAGCCATATAAACCAATGTATGGCCCTTATAGTTTATTTGCGGCAGCATCATTTTCTCGGTATGTCCGTTTACAAAACGGATAGAAAAATTCTCCAAAAAAGCCGCTGTTTCCAATTGGCCATTACTGGTAAAGCCAGAAGTTGGTGTATCAATAAATTTCAACTGCCCACTTTCCTGAATGGGAAGGATATTCTCCTTCAGAAAAGATGCTTTTTCTCTATCGTTGGGTTTTATGGCCCAATCCCAGTGTTTTTCATTGCTCCAGAAGGTTGCATTAGGAAAAGCCGGCACCAGTTTATCCCCATTCCGAATAATACTTCCACCACAATGATCGAAATGAAGATGGGTTAGAAAAACATCGGTAATATCATTTCTATTGAAACCATATTGGGCAAGTGATGAATCAAGTGAGTCATTTCCATGCAAGTAATAGTGTCCAAAAAATTTGGCATCCTGTTTATCACCCATTCCATTATCAATCAAAATAAGTCTGTTCCCATCTTCCACCAACAAACAACGCATGGCCCAGGAGCACATATTATTTTCATCAGCAGGATTTAATTTATTCCACATTGATTTTGGCACAACACCAAACATTGCGCCACCATCCAATTTAAAATAACCACTATTAACCGAATACAATTTCATAACTACGCTACTTTTCCTTGTTTATGCTTTGTTGCAGATGCAAAGCTGAGTAATATCAATCCAATAACAAAGAATACTACCAGTGCCAATACAGAATTTCTTTGTGAACCTGTATATTCATTTATATAGCCAAAGCTGAACATCCCAATTACAATCGCAATTTTTTCTGTAACATCATAAAAACTAAAAAAAGATGTTGTGTCTTTTGTTTCAGGCATTAGCTTAGCATAGGTACTTCTGCTTAACGACTGTATGCCGCCCATTACAAAACCCACCAATACTGCCAGCGCATAAAACTCATTCACGCCATCTCTTGGTATTAAATACCCGATGATACAAATCAATATCCAAATAGCCACGGTAATCATCAGCGCCCTGAAATTCCCCAATTTATCTGAGAGCTTTGCAATAGTATACGCACCAGGAATGGCCACTAATTGAATTATTAATATGGCTATGATTAGATTGGTTGTAGGGATATTCAGTTCACTCTTACCATATAAAGTTGCGGCAAGCATTACGGTTTGTACGCCCATATTAAAAAAGAAAAATGCTCCAAGATATCTTTTCAATATAGGTGTATGACTAAGTTGCTTCCATACTTTATTAAGTTCCTTATATCCATTTGTGAAGATGCTTGCTTTGCTGTTGAGGTTTCCTGCAGGAGTTGATTTAGGCAGGCGGCTCAATGCCAACTGACCAAAACCCCACCACCATACACCTACCAGTAAAAAAGAAATTTGTGAAGCTTTACCTACTGTAATGCCAAACAAATCTGGTTTCAACACAAAAACAAAACATACTATCTGCAATATCACGCTGCCAGTATATCCCATGGCGAACCCTTTTGCACTAACACGATCCTGATCGGCAGGTGCCGCTATTTCTGGGAGAAATGAATTATAAAACACCAGGCTGCCCCAATAACCAATACAGGCTATAATCATACAGGCCAATCCAAATGCAAGGTTTGTACTTCCATAAAAGAATAAAGCACTACAAGCCAAACTGCCCATGGTACAGAAAAAGAATAAGAAGCTTTTTTTATTACCTTTATAATCAGCAATAGAAGAAAGCATAGGCGATATCAATGCAACAATCATGAATGCCACTGCTAATGCATAATTATAAAGCGAGGTATTTACAAACTCCCTCCCAAATAACCGAACGGTATCATTAGTGGTGGCATCATTACCATCGCCTGTTACCGATTCGAAATAAGCAGGAAAAATGGTTGAAGTGATGACTAGATTATAAACACTGTTGGCCCAATCGTACATGGCCCAACCATTAATGACCCGTTTTGAAGCAGTAGTTTGCATACGGAGGGGTTTGTTTTACTAAAGTTAGGGGAAAGTGAATTGTCAATGGTGAATTGTCAATTGTTTTTTGCATTGCCTCTTACCTACAGCAATAGAGAAGATAATATATCTATCAAATAAGATGCTAAATCAAAACAAGCAATTGATTAATTAATATTCACCATTCACAATTGACTATTCACCCAACTAGTGCGGCCAATATCCGTTGCTGACTATCATGCAACTGTTCAGCACTCAACTTTAATTTACCTCTGGTGAAATTCAAGTCATCAGCGCTATTAATAGGCACAAGATGCATATGTGCGTGTGGTACTTCTAATCCAACCACACTTATACCACAACGGTTACATGGGAAAGCTTTTTCGATTGCTTTGGCAATTGGTTTAGCGAAAAGCAACATGGCTGAGAGATAATCATCTGATAAATCAAAAAAACGATCGGTTTCGTGTTTAGGTATAACCAACACATGACCTTCTACCAACGGAAAAATATCCAGGAAAGCAAAAAATTGTTCATCCTCTGCTATCTTATAAGATGGTATTTCGCCCGCAATGATTTTGGAGAAAATGGTCATAACCTGTAGTTATGAAATCCGTGGTTGTTTGCCTTTCGAAAGCATACAACCACGGACAATTAATTAAACAGTAATGTCTTCAATCTTAAATTTAATAACGCCTGTAGGAGCAATTACTTCGGCTACTTCTCCCCTTACCTTTCCCATCAATCCTTTACCAATGGGAGAGCCTGCAGAAATTTTTCCTGCTTTAAGGTCAGCTTCTTTTTCACCTACGATCTGATAAGTAACCGTTTTTTTAGTAGCCACATTGGTAATGGTTACTTTAGTAAGTATGGTGACCTTACTTGTATCGATATCACTGGTATCAACAATTTTTGCATTTGCAATGGCACCTTCAAGCTGTTTGATTTTAGCTTCAAGCATCCCCTGAGCTTCTTTTGCAGCATCGTACTCAGCATTTTCTTTTAAATCTCCTTTTTCCCTGGCTTCTGCAATAGCTCTCGATGCTGCCGGTCGGTCAACCGATTTCATCTTCTGAAGCTCTTCACGCATTTTTTCAAATGTTTCCTTTG
>CAZTCS010000064.1:0-5110 GCA_964611995.1 uncultured Sediminibacterium sp.
TCATGATTTTCAAGATCTATCATGATAAATCTTGAAAATCATGAAGATCCGTGTTCCATCGTACGCGAGACCTGCATCTCGCAGCCAAATATTTTCTCGAAAAAAATGGTACAAAACTCAACCCCTAATCCCTCACACCTAACCCCTTACTCCTAACCCCTAAGTATGAGACCCAAACTTTCTGCGCAGTTTAACGAATGGTTTTTCGATGCCGTAGTAAGAGCATAAGCTCAAGAGTATAGCCATTGGCCAGAATACCAATTGCCAGTTGAGGGAATGTTCTTCGGTTCTGCTATTGGCGAATTTGGCAGCAACCCAATGAAAGAGATAAAGACTATAGCTGATATGGCCGATGAAGATGAGTGATTTATGTTCGAGAATGGTCATGAAAAAATTGATTTTTCGATAACCAAGCGAAGGAATAATGATCAGTAACCCAATTCCCTGAAAACTAAACAAGAGTGTTTCACGGAAAGCCTGGTTCCTGATGCCCACAGATAATACCAGTAGTAAAAAACCAAAAGCCAGATAGCTGTTATTGGAGAGCATTTTTTTATACCACGAAGCTTCTGATTTAAATAATAAAACAGCGGCGATACATCCCCATAAAATCGAATCCATCCTTGTATGCGTGGAAAAATAAACCCTGCCGGTTACATAGCTGATATTATTACTGTTATTCAGGTATAGTTGTATTCTGGCCAAGAGGGCAAGTATACACAGGGCAAACATGGAGTATAATAAAAGTCGGCCCTGGTCATTTTTTTTCCTTTTTAGCAACCAAATGAACAGGAAAGGGAAAATAAAATAAAAATGCTCTTCAACTGATAAAGACCAGATAATATCAAGTATGCGCATGCAGTCTTCACCAGGATCACGAATCCATCCTATATAATAATTGGTAAAGTAGAATAGTGCTGCGATTATATCTTTTAATGGGATATTACATGGTATCAGTGAGGCAGTAATTAAGCTAACCCCTATCATACCCAATAAGGCCGGGTATAACCTGAAAAAGCGACGGAGGTAAAATTTTTTCAGGCTGATGCTGTTTTTTTCATCGTACTCAAGCAGCAATAATTTGGTAATGAGAAACCCGCTGATAAAGAAAAAAAGCGTTACGCCAAATTTTCCCGGGATGATGTTTCCCAGTCCAGCATGAGAGAGTACAACAATACTGATGGCTATGCCACGGCAACCATCTATATAAGGAATATATTTATTGTTGTTTACAAAACTCATGTACTGTTTTTGTTTGGGGCTTTCTGTTTAAAGGACCTATCTTTTATCCTTGTACGCTTTTTCAAAAATATCCATCAATTCTTTTGCCGCTTTTTCCCAAGAAAAATGACGGAGTCTTTCGGTTCCTTTTCTAATTAGTTCAGTCCTTACCGATTCATCATCGATCACTTTCTTCATTTGCTGGAATATCTCCTCTTCCTTGTATGGGTTAAAGCTGAGAACAGCATCACCACCAACTTCTGGTAAACAGGAATTATTGGCCACTATAACCGGTAGTTTAAATGAAAATGCTTCCATAATGGGTATACCAAATCCTTCATTGAAGGAAGGAAATACATACATGAAAGCATGCTGATAAATAATGCCAACTTCTTCATCGGAAAGATAGCCAAGTTGTATCACATGATCTTCCAAATGATTTTCGCTGATCGCTTTTACTACCTGATCGGTATCGTCTGAAAATGTTTTACCATTTCCTTTCCCAACAAGTACCAGGGAGTAATCATGGTATCCCGCATCTCTTAATAATTTGAAAGCCTTGATTAATGTTGGCAGATTTTTTCTTTTTTCGAGCACACCAACATGTAGTATATATTTTTTACCCTTGATTACTGAAAGATGTTCGGGTATTTCTTTTTCAATATTCTTTTTGAGTTCGGTTTTGGGTCCAGGATAAATGGTGACGAGTTTATCAGTCGGAATCCCGGTATGATCATGTATTTTTTGTTTGGCGTATTCTGTAATCGTCATTATATAGGGCGATTTCCTTGCACCAGGTATGGCAATTGCATGAAAAAGTTTTAGCCATAGTTTATTATAATGCTCAGGATATTCAAAAAAGAAAGCGTCATAAAATATTTCAACCGTTTTGAATCCGGGTTGAACCAGTGGTACAAAATAATCTCCGCAGAAAAGGATATCACATTTATGGTGCCAGGCTTTAAAAGGTAAAGTGACTTGTTTCCACAACTGGTATTTGATATGCTCCAGTAGCAATAAGGCCTTTTTTTTACCTGTGTATATGGGTATTGTAGAGTCAAAGAAAATGAACCTGAATCGCTGATCTGTCGAATTACGAAATTGCTTACAAAATTCCTCTATTACGGTGCGTTGACCAGTTTTTGCGACCTGTAAATCCCTGATATCTATGCCTACTATGATTTTTTTATCTTTCATTCGGTAATAATGCTTTTGTTTTCTTTTTCAGCTTGAGCCATGCTAATCAGTAATCCGGTACAGAACCAACTGATATAGCTGATATAAATATACGCTTCAACATTGGCTGTTAACAATGGTATAATTAATCCAACTTTAACGAGTAAAATAGCAAGCGCCATTTTCCGTTGTTTTCCGGTTGAGCGCTGAAAAGTTTTATAACAAGTAGTAATGGTAAAGCCATAAATAAGCAGGTAAATTATAACAGCAATAATGCCAGTTTGTACCCCAATGATGAGCAACTGATTTTCACCCCCAATATTTGATCCAGTTTCGGTAGAAACTCTTCCTGCCATGCCTAGTCCGAGACCCAGTGGTTTATTACCTATGGCTTCTAATCCATCAAGCCACTGAAAAACGTGATAGGCACTTGATGGATCACTGAAATCAATGGTTGAAATAATGAAATCATAAATATCACCACTCAACCAAAACATGATTAACAGTATTATGGTTATCGCCCCTATATGGAAAATCCGCAGTGCTTCTTTCCGTTTTGTAATAACAAAGTATGTGTAAAGAATAATAAAATAGCTTGCAAAGGAAGCCCTGGAGAAAGCAAAAAAGATCGAAAGAACAGTCATGATACTGGCAATGATGATAAACCAGTTCAGCTTTATTTTATTCTTGTCTTGTGTAATAAGTGCCGTAATTACGGAGATCGTAAATAATGTGTTGGTACCTAGCTCAAGTGGTCCGCCAAAAAAACTGGCAAATCTTTTAATACCATTGGCAGTTTCAAAGGTCCAGCTAAGCCCATAACTACCCGAAGGTTCCTGTCCGAAATAGGCTTCATTAAAAGCAGCATAGCCGGTATATATTTGAAGGTGTTGGTTATAAAAAACTTCACCTAGTAATACGATGGTGGAAAGGATAGCTATTAAACAGATATAGTGAAAATACCTGTTCAGGTTAACGGTTGTGGCGTCCATTAGTCTTCCTGCAAAATAGACAAAGGGGAAAAACGAAAGACTTTTAAAAGCCAGTAATTTTTCTACAAATCCGAAATCACCCAGTGGTAAAACAATATAGATAAGTGTTAGGGTGATAAAAGATAAAGCAAGGTAATCGATTATATGTAATACCAATTTTTTCTTCCTGTTAAACAACAGAATGCCAATCACCAGCAATACGATCAACTCCTTGAATGATTGTAAAAATGGAATTGCCGGTCCAAGACCGATAACATAAGCCGAAGAAAGTGAGGTGATATAGATAGGCAAACCAAAAACAAAAAAGAGCAGTATCTTATCGGTTTGTTTTGAAAGTACCTTAAAAAGGGCAACTAAAAAAGACAGGATGTATATGCATGGGAATATAAACATATACAGTTTTTGTTTTAGTTTTTAAGGTTAGGTTGCCGTTATAAAACTTGGTGTTCTGTAACAAAAATGGGTTTATTTTTTCCAGAACTGGTAGATGCCTTTGTCCATTTCATATTGTTCCCATTCCATCCGGGGTCTTACTGGTTGTTGTTTTGCCCATTCCCACATATCTGTTAGTCCATCACGAAGTTTTGTTTTGTCTTCGTATTGCAGCACATCTACTGATTTTTCATAAGTAGAAAAAGCATTTTGTACTTCATGACGGTTTTCCAGAAAAGCAATTTCGGCACCACCTACCACTTCACTTAATAATTCTGCGGCTTCAACAATTTTGGTTTCAATGCTGCTGCCTACGTTAATGATGGATTTTGAAGCTTTTTCTTCTACGGCAGCCAGCCATAAGGGGCGGAGGCAATCGTCCACACAACTGAATGCTCTTTTCTGTTGGCCATTGCCAAAGATGGAGAAAGGTTGATTATTTAATTTCTGGTACATCCAGATACCCAATACATTCCTGTATTTGTCCCAGATATTCTGGTTGCGACCATATACATTATGTGGTCTGATGATACACCAGTCGAGCCCATGTTGTTCACCCGCCACCTGTATATCCATTTCACAGGCGTATTTAGCAATGCCGTATGGGTCAACAGGTGATGGCGTATGAGATTCATCGAAAGGTGGATTTCCGATACCATAAACAGCCATGCTTGAAGTAAATACAAGTCTTTTTATGTTATACCTGATGCACAAATTAATAACTGCAGCAGTAGCAACCAGGTTATTGGTATAATTGAATTTTCGGATAAAGGGACTTAGTCCTTCAGCAGCATAAGCTGCAAAATGGTAAACGTAGGTTACCTCATTATTTTCGAAGATATCATCCAGGTTATCAGTAGCCAGGTCTCGGTTATAAAAAAGAACATCTTTATGTATGTTTTCCAGGTAACCTCCGCTCAGGTTATCAATACCAATGATTTTGAAGGATGGTTGATTTTCTACCAGCCATTCAGCCATTCTCGAGCCAATTAATCCGCCAACACCAGTTATCAAAATTGCTTTCATAAGTACTTATTTGTATTGGGCGCTACCCAGTAGACCATCTTTTACACCTTTGGCCACAGCCCCCAGTTTGCCGAAACGTAAACGGAGCGCAAAATAAAGCATTACGGCAAGGGTATAAAAAAAACTATATACAAATACGGATGGAGCATAAAATAGGGGAGTATACTGCTTTAATAACCAAATTCTGTTCCTGAAATTGAGGTAATGAACAATATTATTGACATATCCCTCCCTGGTTTTTGTTTTTTTCTTGTTTGAAACAC
>CAZTCS010000064.1:5120-21966 GCA_964611995.1 uncultured Sediminibacterium sp.
ATCCGGATGGTAAACAAGTTTTACGCCAGTTTTTTTAATCCGGAAAGAGAGGTCCACATCTTCATAATAAATAAAAAAATTACTGGCCAGTAGTCCGGTAGTTTGTAAAATCGTATTTCTCGTTAAAAAGCAACAGCCGGTTACCCAATCAACTTCTTTGATAACCTGGTGTTTTTCGGTTGGTTTTTTCCCTATTCCACTGGTATAAGCAATACCTAAAAAGCGGTTAAAATAGGAGCCACCATCCCATAGTAAGCTACGATCATGGTGGTAATAAATTTTTGGTTGTATTACACCAATTTCCGGATGCTCATCCATATAACTGGTAAGTATTTCAAGAAAATCGGGAGCTACTTCGGTGTCATTATTTAACAGCATTGAGTAAGTGTAATCTTGTTTCAGTGAAAATGCCAGACCAAGATTATTACCTCCGGTAAACCCGAGATTGGTGTCAGACTCAATAAGTATAATATGCGGATGCGTTGTTTTTAATTGTTTTCCTGAACCATCAGCAGATCCATTGTCAACAACGATGATGTCAAAATCTTTTTTGGTGAGTTTATCTAAGGATAAAATGCATTGGTGCGTATATTCAAAACTATTCCAATTAACCAGTATGATAGCGGTTTCCTTATGCAACATCCTTTTGTTTTTCAGATTTTCTGATATAGTAAAGATAAAGGGGTATGCTGAAAATTTCTACGATAACCTGATAGTAACCATAGGAAGCAATGTCACCAAATTTCATAAAGCACCATGTGGTAATTGCGGATACAATCAATAAAATCAATCCTATTATAAAAATATAGTGGTACTTGTTTTTCAGCAAAAGGTCGATAACATTCATGGAGTTGAGTGCGGCTATAAGCGGCGCCATGCAAATCAATCTTGTATAAGTAATGGCCAGTTCATTATGTGTTTTGGTGAACAAAACAACAATAAATGGAGCAAATATCAGGATGCCTATCGCTACTAATGCAAAACCAATTGCAAGAAATTTATTCATCCTCCTCCTGAATTCTTTCCACCTTTCCACTTTGTCTTTATAAATATTCACTGCATGAGGAAAAACCGCTGTTGTTAATGCTATGATGAGCATTCGGAAAGACCAGACAATTTTATCACAAAAAGAATAAGCCCCTAAAACAATTTTATCACCGGTTAAGGATAAAGCGAAAACAAAAATGGATTGCTGTAGTGAAACCGACATGTTGTTTCCTACCAGAAAGAAATTCTTTTTAAAGAAATTAACCAGGGAAGACCATGGTATGATATACTGGAAAAGATGGTATTTTCTAATCAGGTAAATACTGAGTATGAGATAGGCGACTGTATTCGTAATGCCAAGCAGGAAGTTCACCCAAATACCAAGATCGGGGCTGGTAACAAAGCAGTAAATTAGTATGGCAGAAGATAGTTTGGAAATTAAATTAGCCAGGTTGTATTTCGACACTTTTTCGATGCCCGCAAAAAAGAAGAAAGGATTTAATACCTCAGCAAATATGAGGGTAAGTGCAAAGATGAAATACCTTACATGCAGGTAGTTCAGTAAGTATAAAACAACCAGTACTGCCAGGCTTAGTCCAAATAAAATAATCCTGGCGAAATAAGTAGTATAAAAAACTGTGGCAAGTTCTCTGGGACTATCTTTATAATGTGCCACGTCTTTAATGCCAGATTGATTTGTTCCGTAATTGATTAGTATGGCGTTTAAGTTCGCATAAGTATTGGCAAGCATTACAATCCCAAATTCTTCGAGTCCGGTTACATGAATGATCAGTGGGAATAATAAAATTTGAATTATGGCATTGGAAGCCTGGATGGAAACCAGGTGAAAGAAGCCGGAAAAAAAGCCAAAGTTTTTTTTGATCAATAAAAATAGTTTATTGCTTTGGCCAGGCATATTGGTTTCACTCAGTTTAATAGTGATTATTGATATTGGTTGGTGCTAATAACCAGGTTATCCAATGACCAGCTTTTCAGGCAATAATTGCCGGGTGGCTGTAATACATCATTCATGGTGATAACCAGCGAGTCGGATGTATGAGACGTTATTTTTTCAATTTTATACAATGTAGTTCCATTAGCCAGCGTCTGTGTGTTGCAGGCCCCTGGAAGATTGCCAGACCAAGCATTTGCTCTAGCAGGATTTTTGAAGCCGCCGGCAACATAATTATCAGGGAATGATTGGCGATACTGACCATTGGAAAATGTGGTTAGGTAAAGGGGGAAATTATCCAGGTTCATCACCCATGCATCGGGTAAACTATTTCCAGGAGCTATATAATCCCCGTCCCACTGATCATGGATATAAAGGTCAAAAGCAATGGTTAGGATGCTGTGTTTGGGTAAATCTTTAATCTTCAGGTAAATAAAATTGTTATTGAACCTACCCAATACTTTTCCGCCATTGTAAGTAACAATCGATGGTGTGTCGATAAGTCCGCCAGCATTATAAACATCTATCCTGTAATCCTTTTTTGTTTCGAAATCATTTGAATAGACAATGGTTTTTTTGGGGAGGTCCTTAAAACAGGCTGCAAAACAAATGGAAAGACCCAGCAACATCAGTGAAGCGAATATATATCTGCGGTGGAATGATTTTTTCATGCGAATTGTTTTGCTTTCACCGATGAATTTCACTGATGAAGCCAGCTTCAAAAATAGCCCACTACGACGGCAGTACCTAAATATTTTTAATTTTCCTTATTTGATAGCAGAGAGATATTGAGTTGCCGATGGCTTACGGTTTAGGGGCCATAGTCCATAGACCATAGACCATGGACCATGGACCATGGTCTATGGTCTACGCTCCACCAGCCATTTGTTAATTCAACCCGGAAAGTACTGCTACTAAGAGCGTCAGCCCTTACCTTTGCGGACTATGGGAATAGGAATTCGTATAGTCAATAAGTCATCAAATAGTCATCCCGAATATGCAACTACCGGAGCGTCTGGTATGGATATCAGGGCCGCTATCGATGATCAGGTTGTTTTGCAACCAATGGAAAGGGCATTACTGCCGACCGGTCTTTTTGTTTCTATTCCAGAAGGCTATGAAATTCAAATCCGCCCACGTAGTGGATTAGCCATCAAACAGGGTATTACCTGTTTAAACACACCTGGTACAATTGATGCTGATTATCGGGGAGAAATAAAAGTTATCCTGATCAACCTTTCTGCAGAGGAACAAATCATTCAACCAGGGGATCGTATTGCCCAGATGGTATTGCAGAAAGTAGAAAGAATTGAATGGCAGGTAACTGACTCTCTCGATGATACGGCAAGAGGAACGGGTGGGTTTGGAAGCACAGGGAAAGAGTAATATGTCAGATTTCAGATGGCAGATTTTTGATGTTTGATGTCGGATCTCTGATGTCGGATTTATTTTTTGATGTTTTAAATAGAATTAAATTGAGAAGAATAGGATTAATGGTCTTAAATGTAAATAAAAAGCTTGCAGCTAGCAGCTTGTGGCTTGTAGCTTGCTTCTTTCTCTTTGCTTGTAAAACGGTTAAGAAGGTTGAACAAATTCAGGAAGCAATTACTAAAAAAGATACTGCCCAGGTGGTGGTGATTAAGGAAACACCGGAAGTGGATTCGGCGGCAATTGTGGCTGATATTATGAGCAAAGTGGCCAGGAATAAGATCGACTTTAATACGTTCAATGCAAAAATTAAAGTGGACTATGAAGGACCAGAGAAAAATGATAATTATACCGTTTACCTCAGCATGAGAAAGGATAGTATCATTATTATCAGGGTGAAAGGCTCATTTTTAGGGATTTCGGCTGAAGGACTTCAACTCAAAATCAATAAGGATAGCCTGATACTGGTGCGCAAAGTAGGAGAGAAATACGTGATGAACCGCTCTATCAGCTATTTGCAGGAAGTAACCGAAATACCTTTCGACTTCGCCACACTCCAGGATATGCTTATCGGTAACCCCATTTTCATGAGCAATAACCTTATTTCGTACAAAAACAGTAATACACAGTTATTGGTGCTGATGGTGGGCGACCTGTTTAAGCACCTGATAAACCTCGATAAAACCGATAACCGGGTATTGTACAGCAAACTGGATGATATTGATATGCAAAGGAACAGAACCTGTGATATCACTTTCGGAAACTACCAGCCAATGGGCGATTATCTCTTTGCCACAAACCGAAAAATTTCAATGGCGGAGAAGTCTAAATTGAATATTTTCCTTGATTTTAAGGAGTTTACGTTAAATGATCCGTTAAAATACAACTTCGAGCCACCAAAAAACTACAAGCGTAAGTAATTTACGACTAATTTATTCGTTGTATAACTGTTCATTCCTCAAGGCCTAAAATCGTCATCATGTTCAAACCGCTTTTTTGTTTTCTGGTATCCTGTCTATTGGTTATAACGAGTTATGCCCAGCAAACCCGTGAAGAACTACAAAAGCAGGAACAGGATATTAAAAAAGAACTGGCCGAACTCAACCAGTTACTATCCCAGACCCAGAAGAACAAAAAGCTGTCGCTTAGTCAACTGGCCATCATAAAACGGAAAGTAACCATGCGCGAGCAATTGGTGAACTCTATTAACAGACAGATCAGGGACCTCGACAATACCATTTACCTAAATGAAAGAGATATTTACCGACTTAGACGTGAACTGGATACACTTCGGGTGAAATACGCAAAGAGCATTGTGTTTGCTTACAAAAACAGGAGCAGTTACGAATACCTCAATTTCATCTTTTCATCCAAGAGTTTTAATGATGCCATCAAAAGGATAACTTATCTCAAGAGTTATCGCCAAAACAGGGAAACACAGGCAGATGCAATTATACAGTCGGAGCAATTGCTTAAATCAAAAATTGATCTCCTGAGCAGCAATAAAAAAGAAAGGGTGACCACACTGGAAAAACAAAGTGAGCAACTCAAGGTATTACAGGATGATAAAAAAGTACAGGACCAGGTAGTAGCACAACTTAAAGGAAAAGAAAAAGAGCTGTCGACCCAAATCCAGAATAAAGAGAGACAACGCCAGAAGATGCAACAGGCATTGATGGCCATCATCAGACGAGAAGCTGATGAAGCTGCGAGAAAGGCAAAACTAAAAGCTGCAGAAGATGCTAAAAAAGCCGCTGCTAATAATACAAAACCTGCCGACGCAACTGCTAAACCAGCCACCGGTAATACTACCACAGCTAAAAATCCGGCAGTGAATGAACCGCTTGAAACAAAAGTAGTAGCAGACAGACCATATACCGTTTTTGAAACCACACCCGAAGGAAGAGAGATATCCATTCAATTTGAACAAAATAAAGGCCGCCTTCCCTGGCCTGTTGATAAAGGAAATGTATATGTACCATTTGGTATTTCTACTGTACCCGGAACAAAAATTACACAGAAAAGTGATGGCATACAGATTGCATTACCAGAAGGCTCTTCCGTAAAAAGTGTAGCGGATGGAGAAGTGGCATACGCGAGTGAAGTAAATGGAGACCTGGTGGTATTTGTACGTCATGGAAAATATTTTACTACCTATACACAATTATCTTCAATCTCAGTTGCAGTTGGACAACAAGTAAAAGCCGGCTCTGTAATTGGCAGATCAGGCAAAAGTATCGACGGCGAAGGCGCCATCATTTTCATGATCAACAACGACAAAGGAACCCTGTTCAACCCGGAACAATGGCTTAAGCCGAGACGGTAGGGAACAGAAGAACAGCAGAATATCCAATATCCAATGTCGAAGTTGAATTCAAAGGAATACTTGGAAGTTGGATATTCGATATTGGATATTCTGCTGTTCTCCTATTCTCCTGTGTCCAATATCCAATTTCCAAGTAGAATACAAAAGAATACTTGGACATTGGATATTGGATATTCCTCTGTTCTTCTGTTTTATTATCTTGCTATATATGAATCGAAGTACACAGATCGACCAGATACGAACAACTGTTCTATGGGATATGGTTGTAATTGGCGGAGGGGCGACGGGGTTGGGGATTGCCGTGGATGCGGCTTCACGGGGGTATAAGGTGTTGTTGGTGGAGCAATATGATTTTGGCAAGGGAACGTCAAGTCGTTCTACCAAACT
The DNA here is from genome assembly GCA_964611995.1 of uncultured Sediminibacterium sp. Lineage (GTDB taxonomy): Bacteria > Bacteroidota > Bacteroidia > Chitinophagales > Chitinophagaceae > Sediminibacterium. The sequence continues at coordinate 11,201 of CAZTCS010000064.1, forward strand.
CGTTCATGGAGGTGTGAGGTACCTAGAACATGGCAATATAAAATTGGTAAAAGAGGCATTGAGAGAACGTGGATGGTTGCTTAAAAATGCCCCGCACCTTACGTCGGTACAACCATTTGTTATTCCTGTAAAAAGCTTGTGGCAGAAATGGTATTTTGGCATCGGGTTAAGACTATACGATTTCCTGTCAGGAAAACTTTCACTGGGAAAAACCGCATTCCTCTCCACTAAACAAACACTCGATTTATTACCTGCCCTTGATCCAGCGCGCGTTAAAGGGGGTATTTTATATTATGATGGACAGTTTGATGATAGCCGTTTATGCATCGATCTGGCAGCTACCGCTGTATTACATGGGGCTACCCTTGTTAACTATTGTAAGGTTACTGATCTGATAAAAGAAAAGAAAAAAATTACAGGACTTCAAATACAATTAACCCAAACAGGAGAGAAGTTTACCATCCAAGCAAAATCAGTGATCAATGCAACCGGTGTTTTCACTGATTATATCCTGAAAATGGATGATCCGGAAGCTGAGAACCTGGTAGAGCCTTCACAGGGTATACACCTGGTAGTCGATAAAAAATGTTTCCCCGGACATCATGCATTGATGATACCTAAAACCGATGATAAAAGGGTATTGTTCGCCGTACCCTGGCTCAATAAAATTGTTATAGGTACAACAGATACACCTGTTGATGAAATAACAGAAGAACCCCTGGTTTTGGAAGACGAAGTAGATTATATTCTCGAACATATTAACCGTTACGTAAAACCTGCTATCGATCGAACAGATATCTTATCTGTATTTGCCGGGTTAAGGCCTTTGGTTAAATCGAAGGAAGGAACAAGTACTGCCTTATTATCAAGAGATCATGTGCTCATGGTTTCAACGAGTGGGTTGGTTACGATTACTGGTGGTAAATGGACCACCTATCGTAAGATGGCGGAAGATGCAGTTGATAATGCGGTATTTATTTCCAAGCAAGACAAGCGCCTTTGCATTACCAAAAATCTTCCATTGGGTGACCCGATTGCTGTTAGGCAAAAAAAGCAGGTGCTGATAAAAGAACGACCAGCGCTTGATAAATTACTCCATCCAGAGTTTACGTACAAATGGGTGGATGTGGTTTATGCAGTAAAAAATGAAATGGCCATAACTGCTGAAGATGTACTAGCCAGAAGAACAAGGATCCTTTTTCTTAATGCAAGTGCAGCTATTACTGCATTGGAAACAGTGTTGCCTTTGATGAGGGAATGCCTGAATGAATCTGAAACCTGGGTAAATCAACAGCGGGAGAACTTCCTCGAGCTTGCGAAAGGATACCTTTAATGCTATATATTTATATCCGATTGAATCCATCTATATGACAACATTCCTCAGTGAATTAATTGGCACTGCAATACTTATAATCATAGGTAATGGCGTGGTAGCAAATGTGGTATTACCCAAAACAAAGGGCAATAACGGAGGCTTACTATCTATTTGTTTTGGTTGGGGTTTGGCAGTTTTTGTGGCAGTATATATTACAGCACCCAGCAGTGGTGCCCATTTGAATACTGCGGTTACTTTTGCATTGGCCATTGCAGGAAAATTTGCCTGGGCGGATGTTCCTATGTATGTGGCTGCCCAGCTTATTGGTGCAATGTTGGGTGCATTAGTGGTTTGGGCCACTTATCGGCAACATTTTGACATAGAAGAAGACGCAGCCGCAAAACTTGCCTGTTTCTCAACCGGTCCGTCAATAAGTAATCCATTTCAAAATTTCTTAACCGAAACCATCGCAACTTTTGTGTTTATTCTTGGCGTAATGTTCATCACAAAAGCAGAACATAGTCTTGGCGCATTAGACGCATTACCTGTGGGATTATTGGTCATGTCCATCGGGCTAGGACTAGGTGGTCCAACAGGCTGGGCCATTAACCCAGCAAGAGATTTAGGACCAAGAATCATGCATGCTTTACTTCCAATAAAAAATAAAGGAACCAGTAATTGGTCCTACAGTTGGATCCCCGTATTCGGCCCCTTATTAGGTGCTTTGTTGGCTGTTTTGGTATATCAAGTTTTGTTTTGAGCTGCAAGCTATAGTAGTGCGTATGATGGAACACGGATTATCATGATTTTCAAGATCTATCATGATAAATCTTGAAAATCATGATAATCTGCGTTCTATTAATAGCGGATAGTGCATTAGCGGATTCAACTATTTCATTAACCAGCTCATTTCAAATTATACCCCCTCTATTTATTCCATTAATAGCAAAAAGCCTAAAACAAGCATTATTCAAGGCTTGCAGCTTGCAGCCTGCAGCTTGCAGCTACTAAATCTTCCTCCCTCCCGATCTCATAAACGGTAAGTTTAAATAGCCTGACTGTGTGGTTTTGGGTTTTCTGAGTTTTGAGGGTTTTTGGTATTCGTTGTAATAGATGCGGAGCAGGATGATAAAATAAGAGATTAAAAGTGGTCCGAAGATTAGTCCGGTTATACCGAAATAATTCAAACCTACAATGATCCCAAGCACCGTAATAATCGGATGAACATCGGCCATTTTTTTGGCAAGCAAAAAACGAACGATATTATCCATGCTGCTTAAAACAATTGCTCCCCAGAGTAGCATAAAAATTCCCTGCCAGTTATTGCCGGTAATGAGCAGGTAAATGCCGGCAGGTATCCAAACCAATCCTGTTCCAACTATTGGAATAACAGAAGCAAATCCCGTAATCAATGCCCAGAAGCCCGGATCTTTCATATCAGTAATCAGAAATGCGAAGTATGCCATCAATCCCTGCACCACTGCAATCAGTGGAAGTCCTAATGCATTACTAAGTGTTTGCGAGCGGAGCTCTTTTCCAAATAAGGCAATCTGGCTTCTCTTAAAAGGTAAAAACAGGTAGAGTGAAGCTTCCATTCTGTTACCATTGGTGATCATGAAGTACAAAAAGAAATACATCATGATGATAGAACTGAAAAGATTCACACCTTGGGTGAGTGCAGAAGAAACAAAATTGGTTACGTATGACTGAAGCTTATTGATGTTTTCAGGGGAAAGAATACTGAACTGAAATTCTTTTTGCAAATAAGCATCGATTTGAGAGAGCGGTTCAATAACAGATGGAAAATCCTTTGTAGCCATAGAAATTTCCTGGTACATCATTGTACCGAGCATGCTGATGGGTAACAGGATGATGAAAAAGGAGACCAGTATAACCAGTATTGCCGTCCACGATTTATGCCATCTTTTACGTTTAATCAGCCATTCAACAGGTTTTTTGCTCAACACATAAAACATGATGGCCCCAAGAAAAGCGGTAAAAAATGCCATCAGGCTATAAATCAGGAAAATGGCAATCAAAAGAATGAATCCCAGAAATATATAACGATTAACCTTATGGTCAGGGGTATTTTGCATAGAGCTAAATTATAATATAATATTGCTTTTAGTAGTTAAAATACTGAATAATCAGTGATTTCTGCGGGAAAGCGTTTTTAGAGCTGCAAGCTGCAAGCCGCAAGCTACAAGTCTGGAGTAGGATGGAACGCAGATTTTCATGATTTTCATGATTTATCATGATAGATCTTGAAAATCATGAGAAATCCGTGTTCAATCCTACGTGTGATTTACAACTCGTGGCTAAATTCCCCCGACAGTGTTGGACCATAGACCATGGACTATGGACCATGGTCTATGGTCCATGGCCTCACTTAAAATTTAGTTGACGAATTTGCCATTTTTTAGGGTACATCCCCTTACCTTTGCCGCCAAATCGGAAAACCTGTTTTCCGGCCCGAAAGGGTACATTTTTAAAACCTAATTATATCTCCTGATATGGCTACAAAAGGTAAGATCAAACAGATCATCGGTGCGGTGGTTGACGTTCATTTTCCTGATAAAACTTTGCCTGAAATCTACAATGCACTTGAGATTTCCAAAGAAAGTGGTGAAAAACTGGTTCTTGAAGTGCAACAGCACCTTGGTGAAGACAGTGTTCGTACCATCGCGATGGACGGTACAGAGGGGCTGGTTCGTGGAATGGATGTGATCGACACTGGAAAAGCGATCGCCATGCCTACAGGTGACGGTATCAATGGTCGTCTGTTCAATGTAACAGGTGATGCAATTGATGGTCTGCCTCAGGTAAGCAAGGCAAATGGTCGTCCGATTCACAATAAACCACCTTTGTTTGAGAACCTGAGTACTGCTACTGAAGTACTGTTTACCGGTATTAAAGTAATCGACCTGATTGAGCCTTATGCAAAAGGTGGTAAAATCGGTTTGTTTGGTGGTGCGGGTGTAGGTAAAACCGTATTGATCCAGGAGTTGATTAATAATATCGCAAAAGGTTATGGTGGTTTGTCGGTATTTGCCGGTGTGGGTGAGCGTACACGTGAGGGTAATGATCTGCTGCGTGAAATGATTGAAGCAGGTATCATGAAATATGGTGATGCCTTTAAACATAGCATGGAAGAAGGTGGATGGGATCTGAGTAAAGTGGATATGGAAGGTTTGAAAGATTCAAAAGCAACTTTCGTATTCGGTCAGATGAACGAACCTCCAGGAGCCCGTGCACGTGTGGCATTATCTGGTCTTACCATTGCTGAATATTTCCGTGATGGAGATGGTACCGGTAAAGGAAAAGACATCCTGTTCTTCGTTGATAATATCTTCCGTTTCACACAGGCTGGTTCTGAGGTATCAGCATTGTTAGGTCGTATGCCATCAGCGGTAGGTTACCAGCCAACACTAGCAACTGAAATGGGATTGATGCAGGAGCGTATTACTTCAACCAAGAATGGTTCAATTACCTCTGTACAGGCGGTGTATGTACCTGCGGATGACTTAACCGATCCGGCTCCGGCAACAACTTTTGCGCACCTTGATGCAACTACTGTATTGAGTCGTAAAATTGCTGACTTAGGTATCTATCCAGCAGTAGATCCATTGGATTCTACTTCAAGAATCCTTACCCCAGCTATCGTAGGTGAAGCACACTACGAAACTGCAAACCGTGTTAAACTGATTCTTCAACGTTATAAGGAACTTCAGGATATCATCGCCATCCTTGGTATGGATGAATTGAGTGAAGAAGATAAAATGACCGTACAACGTGCACGTAAAGTACAGCGTTTCTTGAGTCAGCCTTTCCACGTTGCCGAGCAGTTCACTGGTCTGAAAGGTGTATTCGTAAGCATCGAAGACACAATCCGCGGTTTTAATTCAATCATGGATGGTGAAGTTGACGAATATCCTGAAGCAGCATTCAACCTGGTAGGTACGCTGGAAGATGCGATTGAAAAAGGTAAAAAACTGTTAGAAGCAGCGAAAGGATAATAAGAAAATTTGAAAATTAATATGACACTCGAAATATTAACACCCGAAAAGAAGCTTTATAGCGGAGAAGTGTATGGTATTCAACTGCCTGGTATTACAGGTTTGTTTGAAGTGCTTGATCAGCATGCTCCCCTGGTAAGTGCCCTCGGTAAGGGGAACGTGAAAATACTGAAGGATAAAACCAATACAGAAATGTACAGTATTCAGAGTGGATTTGTGGAAGTACTGAATAATAAAGTAACCGTTCTGGTAGAAGGCGCAGCCGCTTTATAAACTTATCCTGATAAAATATCCAGCTCCTGTAATTAGTTACAGGAGTTTTTTTTTGCGCAGAGGAGAGGTGTTAGGTGTTAGGGGTTAGGGGTTAGGGATTAGGTTGGGTATCTATTAAAAAGCATTTTTGTCCGGGGAAATTTGACCGCGAGCTGAGGTGTGCGTATGATGGAACACGGATTATCATGATTTTCAAGATCTATCATGATAAATCTTGAAAATCATGATAATCTGCGTTCTAATAAAAGCGGATAGTGTATTAGCAGGAATCAACTATTTCATTAACCAGCTCATTTTAAATTATATTCCCTTCATTTATTCCATTAATAGCAGAAAGCCTAAAACAAGCATCAATCAAGGCATGCAGCTTGCGGCTTAAAGCCTGAAGCCAATTTTCCCCGGACAGTATTGATTAAAAAGTCCTCACTCCTAATACCTAACACCTAATGCCTAACCCCTAACACTAGTTCAACTGAGGATCAATCGGATAATTGATCATTTGACTATACTCACCCCCGAGATCTGCAAGGGCTTTCTTCCATATAATACCTGTGTGTGTATGAAATACCAGGCTTTTGTTTGCCGGGCGGGTGATCCAACTTTTTTCCGTTAATTCGGCGGCCAACTGTTGCTCACCCCATCCACTATAACCCACAAATAAGCGGATATCATTTGTGTGTAAGGTTTTGTTTTGTAAAGCAGACAGCACCATATCAAAATCACCACCCCAGAAAACATGGTCTGTAATCTGTATTCCGTTAGGTATAAGGTCTGGACGTTGATGTAAAAAATGCAGGCTGTCTTTCTGAACGGGACCGCCATCTTGCAGCGGAATCGGTAAGCCAACAGCTTCTGGCATCACATCTTCTAAAGTGAGGTCAAGGGGCTTGTTTAACACAAAACCAAAGCTCCCTTCATCCTGGTGTTCACATAATAGCACAACGGTTCTAAGAAAATTAGGATCCTTCAAAAAGGGATCTGAAATCAATAAAATGCCTGGTTTTAATTGATCCATATTGAAAAGTTAAGCTAAAGATTTTATTTCGGCAAGCCCGAAAATATGCGTTAAAATGGTGATAAAGCTGCCATTTCAATTTTGCTGCTGCGGGCATACTATTATATTTGTGAGAATGAAGAAAACTTTCCCCGTTATCGTCATACTGATTACCCTCTCTCTATTGGGGCTTTTTATTGTACAAAGCTCCTGGTTGAATAATTTAATGGAGATAAGGAATTCCGAATTCAGGAATAAGGTAGACAATGCCGGTTCCAGAGTAGCTACCCAATTGAATGGTTCTGCAAAAAGCACACAATCATTGCGCTTACCTAAGCGCGGGGGGCTAACTTTTAATTCAGACTTCCATTTACATGTACTTAAGCCTCCTACGATTGATCAGCGTTACAGTATGCAGGATGTTTATCGGATGATTCGCACTGAATTAAATGGGGAAGGATTAAAAGACATCAATTTTGAATTTGCAGTTGTAGCACCGAATGATGATATTGAAATGGCTACCCGAAACTTTTCAAGAGAGTATTGGGACACCATCATAAATCGCCGTCATTATATTCAGATTGTTCCGGAAAGTGGCTCAGATTTCGAAGGCATCAGCGCTCTTGAATCATTGGTGATAGTTGTGCCCGATTTCAAAAAACAAGTTTGGGCATCTCTTAAATGGGAATTAATTGGTGCAGCATTATTCATGCTTATAATCATAGCGGCATTTTACGTAACCATTCGGTCTTTGTTGAATCAGAAAAAATTGAGTGAAATTAAAAGTGATTTCATCAACAATATGACGCATGAATTTAAAACACCCTTGGCCACTATCTCGCTGGCAGTTGATGCAATCAAAAACGAAAAAGTACAGGCCGATCCGGTTAAAATGAAATACTTCAGTGGGATCATCAAGGAAGAAAATATTCGCATGAACAAGCATGTAGAAACCATTCTGCAGGCTGCATTGATGGAGAAGCAAGAGTTGAAGCTGAACCTCGAACCACTGCATGTTCATGATGTTATTCAACATGCACTGGATAATCACCAATTACAGCTACAGGATAAAGAAGGTGTGGTAGAACTTTACCTAAATGCCGCAAACGACCTGATTGAAGCAGATGAAGTGCATTTTACCAATATGGTATCGAACCTTGTTGACAATGCGATAAAATATTCGAAAGACAAACCAGTACTCCGTATAACTACACATAGTACCAATAAAATTATTGTCATCCGACTCGAGGATAATGGTATTGGTATGAATAAGGAAACCCTGAAAAGAATATTCGAAAAATTCTATAGGGCGCATACCGGAAACCTGCATAATGTAAAAGGGTTTGGATTGGGTATGAGCTATGTTAAAACTGTAATGGATGCACACCGCGGAAGAATAAAAGTGGAAAGTACATTAGGAAAGGGGAGTACGTTTACCCTGGAAATGGCATTGAAAAAGAATGAAGCTTAGTTTTTTTACAACTGAATTATAGTATAGTTATTCCAATTATTTAAGATTGAGCATTCATTGTTGTCCCGGGAAATTTGGCCGCGAGCTATAGGTGTACGTATGATGGAACACGGATTATCATGATTTTCAAGATCTATCATGATAAATCTTGAAAATCATGATAATCTGCGTTCTATTAATAGCGGATAGTGCATTAGCAGGAATCAACTATTTCATTAACCAGTTCATTTTAAATTATACCCCTTCATTTATTCCATTAATAGCAGAAGGCCTAAAACAAGCATCATCTCGCCTATGGCGAGACTTGCAGCTTGCGGCTTGAAGCTTGAAGCCAAGTTTCACTGGACAGTTCTGATTGAGCATTCGCTATTATGCAGGGTTGCACCATAGCAGACAGCCATCGCCATAACTCAGGAAGCGATAATTGTTATTGAGTGCATGGTGGTAGATATTTTTCCAGTCAGATCCGGTAATTGCAGCTACCAATAATAACAAAGTAGATTGGGGTTGATGAAAATTAGTAATCAATCCACTTATCAAACGAAAGCGATAACCGGGAGCAATGATGATACTTGTTTTGGTGATCAATCGCTCAAGTTTATGTTTCTTCATCCAGTTCAATAAAGCATCCAATGAAGTAGCTGTATCTGGTAGACCAGTATTTTCGTAAGGGTCCCATTGACTTACCGTGAAATGATCGATGCTCAATTGCGGATCCTGTATAGTTTTAACACCTAGCCAGTAAATACTTTCTAAAGTGCGTAAAGAAGTTGTGCCAACTGCGATAATGGGGTCGTGTAAACGTTCCTTTAAAAGTTCGATTGTTTTTATGGGTAGGTCTATGAATTCTGCATGCATGTCATGATCCTGCATGCGGGCAGCTTTAACAGGTTTAAAAGTTCCGGCACCTACATGAAGTGTAACAAATGCGGCATCTATCTGAGCCGCGGATATTTTTTCCAGCAAGGAGGGCGTGAAATGTAAACCCGCAGTAGGTGCTGCAACTGAACCATCGTGTTTGGCGTAAACTGTTTGGTACCTGTCATGGTCTTCCGGTTCAGCGGCCCTATTCATATAGGGTGGTAATGGCAGATTACCTGCAGCATGTAATACTTCAGCAAAAGAAAGAGCCGTGTTATCCCATTCAAATGAAATGAGGTAATAATCCAGTTCCTGTTTTACTTTTTTTGCAGTAAGAATGGTGTTTTTCTCCTGATACGAAAAGGAAAGATTTAAGAAAGGCTCTTTCCATTTTTTTGCACCACCTACCAAACATTTCCAGAATACTTGCCCCTTTTGAAGCATCGCAGTAGTGATGTCTTTGTATTGATCATCCGGCTCCAGACAAAATATTTCGATGGTGCTACCACTGCTTTTTTGAAATAGTAAACGAGCTTCTACAACTTTGGTATTATTAAATACGAGTAAGCTTTTGGGAGATAAAAGGGATGGCAGTTGTAGGTAAGACGCATCCTGAATTTTTCCTTCCTGGTATACCAATAATTTGCTCTGATCTCTTTGTGCCAAAGGGTATTGTGCAATTTTTTCTTCTGGCAAATCATAAGTAAAGTCCTGTATAGCTAAATCTTTAGGATGCATCGCACAATTTTAAACGGCAAAGGTAGGTTGGAACAGAAATATTAATTACTCATTTCTTTCTCCGCATAATTTTCAATCCACTCCATTGTTCACTAACGGCACAAACTTTTACGTCTACCCATCCTGTTGGTAATACTATTTCTCTGATAATATCTTCAGTTATATCTGTTTTAATACCGGCCGATTTCTTATACCAGGAAATCCAGATGCAACCACCTTCAGCTACTTTTTCTATGAGGCCTGGGAATAATACCTCCAAAGAGGCTTTACTTGTAACAAAACAGTGGATTAGGTCGGCCCTGGTTTTGGTGATGGTCAATTTTTCTGTCCATCCAATCATTTCCTGGTAATCAGCGGGTGCCTCTACAAGGTAAACCCTTGTTTCTGCCTGAATTCCCAACTTCTGCCAGATTGGTTTACCGGAATATCCTGAGATTTTCATGGTTGTATTTATCGTTGATAGTCAATAAAATACGCTTATAGTATAGCTTTCTCCGGCTTATGCACTTCTTATTAACAGCTATTCACATCTAATTCACATATCCTTTTTACGAAATCGGCTGAAAATCAATCTGGTATTCAGTTTCAAGCGGTTTTCGCTTGTGGATAAATACAATCGTTCCAAATTCGGGTAGAAAGTGGGAAAAAGTGTTATTTTGTGTCAACAAGTGGTAATCTAAACAAATATTTATTCACCAATGACCGGATTTCACGGAGAATATGAAGCTACAGTTGACGCGAAAGGGCGTTTCCTGATTCCAGGCGGGCTGAAAAAACAGTTGCCGGAAGGGGAGAACCGTTTCATCCTCAGCCGTGGCTTTGAAAAATGTCTCACGTTATATCCGTTGAAAAGTTGGGAAATAATTATTGCAAAGATCAGCCAGTTGAATGATTTCGACCCCAAGGTACGTCAATTCCGTCGTCAGTTTTTAGGTGGAGCAACAGAAATAGAGCTAGATAGCGCTGGTCGTATGTTGTTACCCGGATCACTGAAGGAGTATGCCGGCTTAAGCAAGGATATCATCCTGGCCGCAGCCCTTGACCGATTCGAAATCTGGGATGCAGGTAAGTACAAACAGCTCTTTGAGGATTTCTCAC
>CAZTCS010000065.1:0-7478 GCA_964611995.1 uncultured Sediminibacterium sp.
GTTGCTGAAGCACTTCAGGGCGGTGTGTATTTTTCTACCGGACAGCAATGGCTGCAAGCTGCAAGCTGCAAGTTTTGATTGGTGCATTTACGGCAATCAAATATTTATTTGATCAATAGCAGAAAGCCTAAAATGACTGCAAATCAGGGCTTGTAGCTTGCAGCGTGAAGCTTGACGCCAAATTTTCCAGAACAGCAAAGACCATAGACCATGGACCTTGCTCCATTAATCCCCCGCCATCTATCTTCAAGTAAAATTCAAGTCGTACCTTTGCAGGGCTTAAAAAAGAAGTATGAAACTAGATATACTTGCCTTTGGCGTTCATCCGGATGATGTGGAACTTGGGTGTTCCGGAACCTTGATGGCGGCACTGGCAGAAGGGAAAAAAGTAGGTATTGTAGATCTTACCAGAGGAGAGTTGGGAACCAGGGGTACTCCTGAAACCAGGAAAGCCGAAGCCGCAGCCGCGGCCGCTATTATGGGCATTAGCATTCGTGAAAACCTGGGTATTGCTGATGGCTTTTTTCAGAATGATGAAACCAATCAGCGCAAAGTAATTGAAGCTATCCGGAAATATCGTCCGGAGATTATATTGGCCAATGCGCCTGAAGATAGACATCCGGATCATGGACGAAGTGCCAAACTGGTTTCAGATGCGGCTTTTCTGGCTGGACTGCGCAAAATTGAAACAAAGGATGAAGCGGGACAATTGCAGGAAGCATGGCGTCCTTCTTATGTATTTCATTATATCCAGGATCGTTTTATACAACCATCTTTTGTGGTGGATATTACGAAGTATATGGACAAAAAAATTGAATCTGTACTGGCTTATACCACACAATTCAATAGTACGGGTGGCGATGAACCGCAGACTTATATATCAAGCCCCCAATTTCTGGAAACCGTTAAAGCAAGGGCCATGATGCTGGGAAAGAGAATCGGGGTAGGGTACGCAGAAGGGTATATTACAGAGAAGATTATCGGTATCAATAGTTTTGATGCGATTATTAAGCATAGCACATAAATGTAAAATAGCTACAAGCTGCAAGCTACATGCTGCAAGCTTTTAGGACAGAAAATATAAATTATATCATAGAGCTTGAAGCCTGTAGCTTGAAGCTTGCAGCTTAAAAAATTATGTCAAAAATCCAAATAGGCCTTGTGCAAATGAGTTGCACGGCATCGAAAGAAGAGAATATGGCGAAAGCTATTGCTGGTATTCGTAATGCAGCTTCAAAAGGCGCGCAAATTGTTTGCCTGCAGGAGCTATTTACCAGTTTATATTTTTGTGATGTAGAGGATTATGAAAACTTCAAACTGGCAGAAAGTATTCCTGGACATTCAACTGAAACACTTTCAAAGGTTGCTGCCGAATTAAATGTAGTAGTCATTGCTTCATTGTTTGAAAAACGTACAGAGGGTTTGTACCATAATACTACTGCTGTAATAGATGCCGATGGAACTTATCTCGGCAAATACCGTAAGATGCATATACCCGATGATCCGGCTTATTATGAGAAATTCTATTTCACACCTGGTGATCTTGGATATAAAGTATTCAAAACAAAATATGCCACACTTGGCGTACTCATCTGTTGGGATCAGTGGTATCCAGAAGCTGCAAGAATTACTGCGCTGATGGGTGCTGAAATTCTATTCTATCCAACCGCTATTGGTTGGGCAACCAGTCAGGATGAAGCCACTAACACCGAACAATACAATGCATGGCAAACCATTCAAAGAAGTCATGCAGTAGCAAATGGGGTGCATGTTGTAAGTGTTAACAGGGTTGGATTTGAACAAAATGGCGCCATGAAATTCTGGGGCGGATCATTTGTAAGTAATCCATTCGGAACCCTATTATATAAGGCATCGCATGAAGGAGAAGAAGTAACCGTCGTAGAGATCGATACTAAAAAAACAGATCGCTACAGAACGCACTGGCCTTTCCTCCGCGATAGAAGAATAGACTCATACCAACCAATTACTAAACGGTTTATTGATGAGGAGTGATTTTTAGTTAGGAAGTCCGGAAGTCCGAGAGTCCGGAAGAAGTTGAAGTGGCAAAGATGAGTGTGATGATTATGTGCTAGGCGAAGCGGAGGGATCGTAGGGGGGTGATTTATCTTGTGCGAAAAAAATATGCACTTTAAGTTTGAAAAATTAATTGTGTGGCAAAAGTCACTTCAATTAATTGAGCGGGTGAATAGGCTGACAAAACAATTTCCAAAAGACGAATTGTTTTGTTTAACCAGTCAGATAAAAAGAGCAGCCGATTCTGTGTCGCTTAATATAGCTGAAGGTTCTACCGGACAATCAAACCCTGAATTTATTCGGTTTTTAAATTTTGCTATTAGATCAAATATTGAAGTTGTTGCATGTTTGCATATCGCAAGAATCAGATCTCTTATCACCGAAACTGAATTTAAAGAAATTTACATGTTATGTAGTGAAATACTGGCAATACTAAATGCCCTCAAACAAAAACTAAAATAAAAGCTATAACATACATATGTTCTCCACACACAAAAAGCAATTCACCCCGGACTTTCGGACTCCCGGACATCCTGACGAAGGAAGGAAGGACTTAAAGAACAATACCACCCCTAAATCCCTCGGATATACTTTCCCTGCTGAATTTGAACAGCATGAAGCCACTTGGCTTTCATGGCCTCATAAAGAAGCAAGCTGGCCTGGAAAAATAGATTCTATTTATCCTAACTATTCCTTGTTCATCAAGTACCTCGCTGAAAGCGAAAAAGTACGCATCAACGTAGCCAATGAAGCAATGAAACTATTTGCCATAGGCCATTTGCAGAAAGTAGGTGTAAACATGGATCAGGTTGAATTCTTCATGCATCCGACCAATGATGCCTGGTGCCGCGATCATGGACCAGCTTTTCTTATCAATAATAATGCAGCACAGAGAAAGGTAATTGTTGACTGGAACTATAATGCCTGGGGTGGTAAATATCCCCCTTATGATCTTGATGATGTAATTCCAACATTGATCGGAAACCATTTTAATATCCCGGTTTTTAATCCCGGTATTATTATGGAAGGCGGCTCAGTAGAATTCAATGGCGCAGGTACTGTGCTTACTTCTACTTGTTGTCTTCTAAATCCAAACAGGAACCCTGCACTGAACCAATCACAGATAGAACAATACCTGATGGATTATTATGGCATGGATCAGGTGTTATGGGTTGATGAAGGGATTGTGGGTGATGACACTGATGGACATATAGATGATACCGTACGATTTGTAAATGCTGATACCGTAATCACGGTTATTGAAGAAAATAAGCAGGACGAAAATTATGCCTTGTTGCAAACCAATCTGCAACAATTAAAAGCAATGCGTTTATTGAATGGCAAGCAACTCAATATAATTGAATTACCTATGCCAGATGCGGTTGTTTATGAAGACCAGCGTCTCCCGGCATCCTATGCAAATTTTTATATCAGTAATAAACACGTAATCGTACCAACATTTCGCTCAGAAAAAGATGATAAAGCACTGGGCATTATCGCATCTGCTTTTAAAAACAGGGAAGTTGTTGGCATCGATTCTACAGATATTATCTGGGGACTTGGAAGTTTCCACTGCCTAAGCCAGCAAGAACCAAAGTAGATGGCAGATTTCAGATTTCAGATTTCAGATGTGAGATGTCGGATTTTTGAATTTTGATTTTTGAATTTTGATTTTTGAATTTTGATTTTTTTTTATGGTTAGGTATCTGGTGATTTTTTTCTTCCTATGATAAACAGTTCTGTGCCGGCTCTTTGGGGGATGGAGTTATAAGCCGGGGATAATTTGAGGTGGAAGTGGGGAGTGAATAGTGTTTTATAGGTTTCCTCGTTTCCGCCAAAGGGTGGGCCACCATCAAAATCGCGGTTGAATAGTAATCCAACTAGGAGTCCAGCTGGCTTAAGGAGCTCATGCATTTTTTTAACGTATTTAGAACGCAAGGCGGGATCAATCGCACAGAAGAATGTTTGTTCAAGGATCAGGTCGTAGCTGCCGGATAATTCAAAAAAGTCGCCGCAGATAATGTTGGCTTTTCTGCCATACTTTTTAAATTTTTCTTTTAGTTGATCGGTAACCACTGGTGCAAGGTCGATAACAGTGATATCTGTAAAACCTTGTTCCAGCAGATATGCAGCTTCATAGCTATTACCTCCTCCGGGTATCAGGATGCTGATATCTTTATCAGGAAGCTGATCGATATATGTTTTTAATGGCGTGGAGGGATAGCCAATATCCCAACCAGTTTCATTTTGTTTGTATCGGTCGTTCCAATAATCTGCGGATAAAAAATCATTCATGTTTATTAATCTCCTATATGTGCAGCTTGAGATGGTACGATCAGTAGTTTAACCTGTCTGCCACTGATATAACGGAATTGTTTTCCATCCCAATAACCATCCTGCTCCAGCATAATACGAATTGGTTTTTTCCATTCGGGAATATCAGTAGCGGCATTCAGTTCAATGGAATAAGCAGTATGCTCATGGAGTGGGAAATCACCAGATCCCGGTACTCCGTTTTGCTGATCCCATAAGCCTATTGTAGGGCCGGCAGCATGTCCATGAAACCCAATAGGGTGGGTGTAAATAGATGCGGTGATATTGGCTGCTTTGGCCTGTGTTAACGCATCTTTTAAAATTTGATTTCCTGTTTTGCTAGTTTTGAACTGACTGGTTAGTATATCCTGCAACTGATTTGCTTTCTCAAATGCTTTTACAATACTGGCCGGAGGTGCTTTTTCTCCGGGTTGAAGTACGTAAGCATGTTGTTGAATATCTGTATTCAACCTTAAATAAGTTATACCAATATCTACATGTAATAAATCACCAGTACGTATTACTTCATCTGCCGGCCTGTTTGAAAAGGAGCGGAGATGATCAAAGTTTTCAGGATCATTGCGCTGGATAGAAACAGAAGTATGAAACCATGTGTCTAAACCAAGATCTCTGATTTTCTGTCTGAACCACCAAACCAGGTCATCAGTTGTGGTAACACCAGGCATAATTACTTTACCAGAAAATCCTTCTCCAATAATATCATGGGTAATTTGAATCAATTGAGGGTATAGCTGCATTTCACGATTAGTTCTTGTCTCTAACCATCTTACAGCCAGTTTCTCTGCACTCACTATTTTTTTTGCTGTAGCTGCAGGTAATTTTGCCAGCAATTCTTTTTGTTCTGTGAATGTTAATCCATCGGCATGGGCAAAATCACTGGAATAATTCAACCCAATTTTAGTTGGGTTTCTTTGTTGAATAAGATCGGTTAAAGCATCCCATTGATCCGGGAATTTGGTCATATCCCAAGCCGCTTTAATTTCATTCCCTACATTATACCGTGCGATGGCTAGCTTTTCAAATGTGCCTGATGGATTTCTATAAAACACCAATATGGTTCTTCTTCTAGCAGAAAGCCATGTTGCTGGTAGCATTGTTTTTATAACCGGATCTTCATTGTATTCTCTTGAAATAACCAGCCACATATCAATGCCTTCTTCTTTCATCAAGCTCGGCAAAAGATTGTTCAATCTTTCGGCCAATAATTCATCCACTAATTTAGACTGATCCTTTAACGGCAAAATATACTGTCCCTTCGATTGAATCAGACAGCATGCAAGCAAGAATATTAAGCTGATTTTTTTCATAAACGAGTGATAAATGATGAATAATGAATAATGAATTTCGAATGATGAATATTGAATGATGAATGTGACTGAGGAATATCGATTAATCGATAGTTAATATTCGAAATTCATCATTCAATATTCATCATTCGATATTTTCCTGGGTCACATGCTTTTGTTTACTTACAATAAAGTTAATCAGGTCATTCAGTTCAATACCAGCTCTTTCGCAGGCATCACGAATATCATCACGTGAAACATTGGCAGCGAATGATTTCTCTTTAAGTCTTTTATTCACGCCTTTAGTATCCATCCCATCATAACCTCCCGGGCGCATCAAAGAATAGGCATGAATGAGGCCGGAGAGTTCATCGAATGCATACAACATCTTGTCCATATCAGTTTCCGGCATTACCCCAAAATGTGTATGGCCATGTGAAGCGATGGCTCGGATAATCTCCGGGTCAACCTGTCGATTTTCCAGTTCTTCAATAATTTTTCTGCAGTGCTGGTCTGGCCACTGATCCCAATCGGCATCATGGAGCAGGCCAGCCATTTCCCAACGCCATTGTTCAATTTCATCGGCTCCCAGTTTTTCTGCGGCCCAGCATTTCATCAGGTGGGCAACCTGAAGCATGTGCAGCTTTAGCTTGGGGTTAATTACCCAATCATTAAATAAAGTCATTGCTGCTTCGCGTGATAATACATTTCCCTTGTTATTCGGGTCGCCAAATGATGTTCTGCCGAGATGTAGAGACATAACTATTGATTTAACTCACTTTCTGTGCTTTTCTGTGCATTCAGTGGCAATTAAATGCCACTGAGTACACAGAAAAGCACAGAAAGATTGAGATAACAACTTAATAAAAATAAACAAATAACACATTCAATGTCGAGCCGACGTACCCAGTTTCTTTGTATTTTCGGGTTTAACCTACTACATGAAAAACTATCTCTTACTGATTGTTCTCCTGGTATTGATTGCCTGTTCCAGGAACCCTTATAAAGCCACCAATAAAGTATATAACCAGAAAGCAAAAGAATACGCTAAAACATTGCGTGTAGCACCAGTAGAAACCTTTCAGTCTGATTCAATGGGATTGCCGCCATATTGGGTAGGCACTACCAACTTTAATATGCGCAAACCCAATTTTGTTATCATCCACCATACTGCACAAAATAGCTGTGATCAGACTTTAAAAACCTTTACCCTGACCCGAACCTCTGTGAGTGCGCATTATGTGATTTGTAGATCTGGGGTATTGCACCACATGCTCAGTGATTACCTGAGAGCATGGCATGGTGGAGTAGGTAAGTGGGGTAATATGACCGATATCAATTCATCTTCCATTGGAATAGAACTCGACAACAATGGTTTTGAACCCTTTGACAGCTTGCAGATTAACAGTCTTATCAGTTTATTAACCCGGTTAAAAAAGGAACATGGCATACCAGCAGCCAATTTTATTGGTCATGGTGATATTGCACCAACCCGTAAAAACGATCCTAATTATCGTTTCCCCTGGAAGAAGCTGGCTGAAAAAGGTTTTGGTTTGTGGTACGATGAAGTACGTGATTCAGTTCCTGCAAACTTCAATCATATTCAGGCATTAAGAATCATTGGCTACGATGTAAAAGACACAACTGCCGCTATCCAGGCCTTCAAACGCCACTTCCTCCAAGACACCACAAGGCGGTTGACAGCCCTGGATAAAAGTGTGTTGTATAACCTGCAGAAAAAATACTACTGAGAATCTTTGATCTTTGATTTTTTGATCTTTGATTTAGCACAAACCAAAATCAAAGATCAAAAAATCAAAGATC
>CAZTCS010000065.1:7522-13620 GCA_964611995.1 uncultured Sediminibacterium sp.
GTCTGTATCGAAGATATTCCCGTTTCTGTTGGTATTGAAAACATCATTCAAAGCGAATGTTAATGAGGCTTTTTTGTCTTTCAGGAAATCCTTCCTTATGGCCATATCAATACTGTATTGCGCGAGCGATTTACCCTGCGCTGTTACTTCCATAGATTCATATTCGCCCACCATTTGTAAGCTCAGGTTTTTGAAGAAGGAAGTTTGTTTGGTTGGAAAACGATAATTGGCAATCAGTTTAGATTCCCAGTTAAAACCCTGGTTGCTAAGGTCAAGTTTACCTACAATCGCTTTCACTTTTCGGTACTGCAGGTTAATGCTTGGCGTTAGGTCGAAGTCGGCCCCGATTTTATGTTGCAGGGTGAACTCTGCGCCCCAGCGATTGGTGTATTGGGCATTGATGAATGTATTGAGGATTGCATTCGGATCAACTGCGGCATTGTTTAGTTGCTGGTATTGCGCTGCAGTTATGGTATCACTGAAACGGGTGATATCGCGTTGGTTATTCCTGAAATACAAAACACCCAGAAAGCTTCCATTCTTGTATTTGGTGTTATAATTGAATTCAAATGAATTGGTGAATTCAGGTTGTAATTGTGGGTTACCCTGGTTAAGGTTTACCGGATCAGTAATATCCACAAATGGATTCAGTTGTCTGAAATTAGGTCTCCTGATTCTGCGGCTATAGTTAAACTGGATATCAGTATTATCATTAATCGTTTTGGTGAGGAACAAACTGGGGAAGAACCCATCAAAAAGCCTGTCCCAGCTATTGGGATAGGTATATCCGAATTTTCTGGCACTGTCTAATAGTTCTCCTTCAAATTCTGAGTATTCGGCTCTTAATCCTGCCTGGTAAGAAAAGGAGTTGATTTTGTTAGAGTAAGTAATATAACCAGCGTGAACAGATTCTTTATACCGGATATTATTACTCAAAGGCAGTTTTGTTTCTATACCATTACCGATGGCAAAAGCATTAAAAGAACTGCTTACATCATTCATATAGGAGCGTAAGCCTGTTTCCAGTTTAGCATTTTCGCCAATTGGATCACTGTAATCCAGTTGGAAGGTTATTTGTTTATTACGGTTTGTGCCATTGTTTCTAACCAGTGCCTCGGGTGCATAAGGTGTACCATCTGTGTTATAAAAAGCGTTCCTGATATTGGAAAGATTACTGCCATTACCATAATTGTAATTGATATTAGCGGTAAGTTCCTTGCCATTCTCAGGGAATTTATGAGTGAAATTAAGTTGGCTATTATACCTGTTAAATCCAGCACGGTTTTCTGATAAACGATCACCTGTACGTTGTAATACTTTTTGTTGGTTTAAGTAGTATTGATCCTGCACTTCACGGTTCGTAAACTTACCGTCTACAATTCCTTGGGTAAAGGAAATAGTATTACGGTTATCAAGGAAGAAATCGAGACCAAATCGAACGGAGTTGAATCTCCTGAGGCGGGCATTATTGGAATATTGGTTGAAATAATTATCTGCGACACCATTGACCCTGTTTTCACGTAGCGACTCACCACGGGCAATACCGCCAGACTGATTAATACTTCCACTGGCAAATAAATTAACCTTACCCTGTCGAGCATTGAGTGCCAGGTTACCATTATAGATATCAGGATAACCTCCACCAATACTTGCAACACCGTTTAATCCGATTCGTTTGTTTTTCTTAAGAACAATATTGATGATACCACCTGAACTTGCAGCATCGAATTTTGCAGAAGGGTTTGTAATAAGTTCAATGGTTTCAATATTATCAGAAGGAATCTGATCGAGTGTTAGAATGGTTGGCCGGCCATCTACAAAAATCTGGGGCTGACTATTACGCAGTTGAACATTACCTTCTACGTCAACAGAAACAGAAGGTATATTTTTCATCACATCTATTGCTGTACCTCCTGTTGCAGTAAGGCTTTTTTCTACGTTAAATATTTTTCTGTCGATCCCCATTTCCAATGCTGGTTTGGCGGTAGATTTTACCACAACGGCTGTAAGGGTGGTAGCATCTTGTTCCAATGCTATATTACCAAGATCTTTTTCAAAAAAAGCGGTTTCAGGAATTTTTCGAACATTATCTGGCGTGAATAAAACAGTGAAATTTTTCGCAGCATAGGCTAGGCTGCTTATAACAAGTTTAAAACTATCGGCTTTTGGAAGATTGGTAAAACGAAAATCACCGTTCGCTTTGGTGAGTAGGGCATTAACAAGGCTATCATTTCCTTTACTATCTCTTAAATATAGTTGTACTGATACTGCTTCAAGTGGTTTTGTGGTGATTGCATCGGTTATTTTTCCGAAAATACGGTTGCTGGCTACTTTAATAGATATACTGTTGATATCCATATCGTTTTCGTCCTGAGCAAATACGAATACCCTGGCTGTACAAAAAAATCCCATCATTACTAGTCGTAAATGTTTCAACATGCTAATTTGTTTGGTGAAAAAAGTAAACTGAATGCTAAATGCTCAGAGAGGGGCTGAATAATAATACAAAGTTACCATTCAGATATTTAAACACAGAATATGAACGCTTTGTTTAACATTTTAGATGGGCAATTTTGATTTTTTGATCATTGATTGTTTGATTTATGGCTTAATGTCGAATTTTAATCGGTTAATGTATCACCCAATTTGATCTTTTAAGCATAAAAATCCGGACAAATCAAAAATTCAAAAAATCAATGATCAAAAATCCCAAAATGTGCTTTCCTAACGATTGTTAGCTTATTTTTGCAGCGCCAAAATGAATAAATATGCAATTCCAACTCAGTGAAGAACATTTAATGATCCAGAAAGCCGCACGTGATTTTGCCCAAAACGAGTGTTTACCCGGTGTTATTGAGCGTGACGAGAAACAACAATTCCCCAAAGAGCAGATAATGAAATTGGCTGAGCTTGGTTTTATGGGTATGATGGTTGATCCAAAATATGGTGGAGCTGGTATGGATACAGTGAGCTATGTATTGGCTATGGAAGAAATCAGTAAAATAGATGCAAGTGTGAGTGTATGTATGAGTGTAAACAATAGCCTTGTTTGCTGGGGGCTTGAAGCATTTGGTAGCGAAGAACAGAAACAACAATACCTTACTCCATTAGCACAGGGACGCAAAGACGGTGATTTATACATCGGTGCGTTTTTATTGAGTGAACCTGAAGCTGGTAGCGATGCAACTAGTCAGAGAACCACCGCTGAAGATATGGGTGATTATTATTTGTTAAATGGAACAAAGAACTGGATCACCAATGGTTCTTCAGCATCTGTTTACCTGGTAATGGCCCAAACAGATCCGGCAAAGGGAAGTAAAGGTATCAATGCATTTATCGTTGAAAAAAACTGGCCAGGTGTAACTGTAGCGGCTAAAGAAAATAAATTAGGTATTCGTGGTAGTGATACACATACCATTTTGCTTACAGATGTTAAAGTACCTAAAGCAAACAGGATAGGGGAAGATGGTTTTGGGTTCAAGTTTGCCATGAAAACTTTGGCGGGCGGTAGAATCGGTATTGCTTCACAGGCATTGGGTATAGCCAGTGGCGCCTATGAATTAGCGCTTGCTTACAGTAAACAACGTAAAGCTTTCGGTAAAGAAATCATGCACCATCAGGCAATTCAATTTAAACTGGCAGATATGGCCACAAAAGTTGAAGCCGCTCGATTACTCTGCTTAAAAGCGGCATGGGAAAAAGACAATAAAATTGATTATACCCTTAGTTCATCAATGGCAAAAGTATATGCCAGTGAAGCTGCCATGTGGATTGCCACAGAAGCAGTTCAGGTTCATGGTGGTTATGGTTTTGTAAAAGAATACCACATTGAAAGACTGATGCGCGATGCTAAGATTACACAGATTTATGAGGGTACGAGCGAGGTGCAAAGGATTGTAATCAGCAGAAGTATTTTGAATAAGTAACATATCGAGTTCACATTCAGTGCCTTTCTGTGTTCTCTGTGGCATTTAATTGCCACTGAAGACACTGAAGGGCACTGAAATTATAATTTGTTTCGAAGTAAATATTGGCTGTCGCAATGTTTGGAGGTTCCTCCTTCGTCGGAATGACTTTAGGATTCCATCTCCATTACTTTCTCAAACACTTCCTCATATTCTTTATTCAACTCATCCCACTTTATTTGTGCCTGCTTGTAAGCAGCTTCAAGTGTGGTGAATTTATTTGGATCGGAATAGTTGGAAGGATCACCAAGGTCTGCTTCCAGCTTGGCTTTTTCTTCTTTACATTTATTCAATTCTGTTTCCAGATTAGTAAGTCGGCGTTTCTGCTTCTGTAATTCTTTCTGCTTCTCCCTGTCAATGGCCTGGTTGTTGGAGGTATTCGCTTTTTCTTCTTTCACAACAACGGCTTCTTTTTTCACCTCAACCTCGGCTGGCTTCTCTTTCGGACTTTCGGACTTGGCTCCCCTGACAGATGAAGGGCGGTCTCCTTGACTTGCCTTCAGCTTCTCCATCCGTTCATTCCACTCTACCCATTCCTGATACGTTCCCTTAAATTCTTTGATCTGATGATCCACGATTTCCCAAATCTTATTGGCTGTTTTTGAAATGAAATAGCGGTCGTGGCTTACGAGTATGATACTGCCTTCGTATTTATTTAATGCCTCTGCCAATAATTCTACCGAATGCATATCAAGGTGGTTGGTAGGTTCATCGAGTATGAGGAAGTTGGCTTTGCTTACAATGGTTTTTGCCAACGCGACACGTGCTTTTTCACCACCACTTAATACCCTGATTCTTTTGTCAACATCATCGCCGCTGAATAAAAAAGCACCCAGTAGCGCACGAAGTTCAACATCAGTTTTTTTACTCCCACACTGTTGTAATTCCTCCAGAATAGTATTGGTAAGCGTAAGGGCTTCGAGTTGGTGCTGGGCATAAAAACTTTCTTCAACATTATGTCCCCATATACGTTCACCTTCAAATGGTTCAGTACCACCCACCATGCGTAACACAGTAGATTTACCCTTTCCGTTTGCACCAATCAGTGCAATTTTATCGCCACGCTCAATTTCGGCATTGGCTGCTTCAAGTATTTTTATCTTCCCAAAACTTTTACTCGCATTTTTCAATTCAGCCAATACTTTTCCCGGTACTTTATCTAGCTGGAAATTGATACGTAGGTCTGGTCTTTCCAGTTTAACGTCTTCGATTTTATCAATTTTATCCAAACGCTTTTGAATACTCTGTGCCTGTGCAGCCTTACTTGCTTTCGCTTTGAATCGTTCAATAAAGCGTTCCTGCTGGCGGATATAATCTTGTTGGTTCTCGAAAGCTTTTTGCTGCATTTCAATCCTCAAAGCTTTCTCAGTTTCATAATAACTATAGTCGCCGGAATAAATGTGCAGCTCCTGCTGGTAAACTTCTACAATCTTGTTTACCATTCTGTTGAGGAAAAATTTATCGTGACTCACAATCACCACGCTGCCCTGGTAATGAATAAGGTATTTCTCCAGCCATTCGATGGAAGGAAGGTCAAGGTGGTTGGTAGGTTCATCAAGCAACAACACATCGGGTTTCTGCAAAATCATTTTACAGAGCAAAACCCGCATTCTCCATCCACCGCTAAACTCTTTGTAGGGACGGGAGAGGTCTTCGTTACTGAAACCTAGTCCATGTAAAACCTCTTCTGCTTTATGGTGAATATTGTATCCGTCCAATACATCAAGCTCATGAAGGGCATCGGTGTATTGAATGAGCAGGTCGTTGTTTTCGGGATCTTTTTCAAGTTCAATACCCAAGCGTTCAATATCTTTTTCCAATTGACGCACCCTTTCAAAAGCGCCAAGGGCAACTTCTGTAATGGTGTCGTTGGTGTCGAAACTCAGCAAATCCTGGTGCAGGTAACCAATGGTTGTTTCTTTACCTTTTTCCACGGTTCCTTTTGATGGGGTATATTCTCCCACCAATACCTTTAAAAGGGTCGATTTTCCGGTACCATTATAACCGATTAAACCAATACGGTCGCCGGGCTGGATATGCCAGGTGGCATCTTTTACAATAACACGGGCACCAAATTCAAAAGTCACATTCTGTAAGCCGATCAACATTTCTTAACAACGATTTAGGAGCGCA
>CAZTCS010000065.1:13630-20387 GCA_964611995.1 uncultured Sediminibacterium sp.
GCTTTAATTTTGTGCAAAATTTTATCATATGAAAAAGGTTCTGGTATTGGCTGGCATTGTATTTCTGGCAGCCTGTGGAAGCAATGATGAGCAAAAAAATGTTGCTGAAACACCAAAAACACTGGCCGCAAGTGCCCATTCTGATAGTTTTAACCTGGCATTTGGTAAGATGCTGGACAGTTATTTCAGACTAAAAGACCAGTTTATTGCAGAAAATGATACCCTTATTGCCAGTGAGGCTGTAGGACTGATCAGCGACGTTGCTGAAGCGGCAGTGGCTTTTAAGGACCTTAAAAACGATTCTGCTGCTCTTAAAACGGCGCATAGTGTTGCAGTAAGTATCAGTTCAGATCTTAAATCGCTGGTATCTGAAACTGATAGAGAAGAGCGTCGTAAAACCTTTCAAAATGTAAGTGAGCAGTTATACGATTTGGTACGCACTGTTCAATACGATCGCACTGTTGTATATCACCAATTCTGCCCAATGGCATTTAATGATGCCGGAGCATTCTGGTTGAGCAACTCTTCAGAAATCAGGAATCCTTACCTGCCAAAGAAAATGTTGATCTGTGGTGAGGTAAAAGATTCTATTGATTTCAGGAAATTCTAACAATTAAAAGATTTCATTTCAATCCCTGCTCCGGATTAAAATCCGGAGCAGGGATTGAAATATCGGATATTCAAGATGCGTACTTCTCTTTTAGTGTTTTTTATTTTTCTGTTTACCATTGTTTCCGCACAGGAAAAAGTGACTTTAAATGGTTACCTCAAAGATTCACTAACCGGGGAAACGCTAATTGGAGCCAATATACTTGTTACAGGAGAAGGTAGGGGTGTACAGAGCAACCAGTATGGTTTTTATTCAATTACCCTCAATAAAGGCAACTATAAATTACTCGTTTCTTTTATAGGCTATCAGTCTAAGGAAATTAATATAGATCTCCAGAACGACCAGCAACAAAATTTACTCCTTCTACCCAATGCGGCTGTTATTAATAATGTTGTGGTGGTTGGCCGCAGAAGGGATAATAATGTGAAAACAGCCCAAATGGGCAAAATAGAACTGAGTGTAAATACAGCCAAAGCATTGCCTGCATTATTAGGAGAAGTAGATCTGCTGAAAACGCTCCAACTGCTGCCTGGCGTGCGTAATGCAGGAGAAGGTAATGCTGGTTTTTATGTGAGGGGAGGTGGCCCAGACCAAAACCTTATTATGCTCGACGATGCTGTTGTGTATAATACGGGACACTTGTTTGGTTTCTTCTCCATTTTTAATGCTGATGCCATTAAAAATGTTACCCTGATAAAAGGAGGAATGCCAGCTCAGTATGGAGGACGCCTATCTTCTGTAGTTGACGTAGCCATGAAAGAGGGTAATATCAATAAAACCCAGGTTGATGCTGGTATCGGATTGATTGCCTCACGCTTTTCTATACAGGGGCCACTTAAAAAGAATAAAGCATCTTATATGCTTTCGGCACGTCGAACTTATATCGATATGCTTACTAAGCCATTTATCAAGAAAGACAATGAATTCTACGGATCGGGTTATTATTTCTATGACCTGAATGCCAAAATGAACTATCGCTTTTCTGAAAAAGACATCCTTTACCTCAGTGGATATTTTGGTCGCGATCAGTTCAACTTCAATAATAGTAAAAGATCTTTTGCCATCGACATACCCTGGGGAAACAGCACAGCTACCTTAAGGTGGAACCATGTGTTCAATAAAAAACTATTTGCCAATACTACGGCTGTTTATAATGATTATAAATTTCAGCTTACCGGCAGACAAAACGATTTTAATATCAATCTCTCTTCTGGTATACGCGATCTGAACCTGAAGACAGATATTGATTTTTATCCAAGTCCGGAACACAAACTAAAATTCGGGGCACAATATATTTTCCATACTTTTTTGCCAAATGTATTGAGTGGAAACCAGGATACGGTTGTGTTTCAACCCAATAATGCTACAAAGAAATTCGCCAACGAATATGCGGTTTACCTGCAAGACGACTGGGAGATCAATAGTCGTTTGAAATTAAATATGGGCTTGCGTTACAGTGTGTTTCAGCAAGTGGGGAGGTACACTTTTTATGAAAGAGATGCTAATGGCAATAAATTAGATAGTACCGTTTACCGTAGCGGTCAAACGGTAAAAGCTTATGGTGGACTTGAACCCAGGGCTACCTTACGGTATGCTTTCAATGAACTATCTTCTTTTAAAGCGGCGGTTACACGTAATATTCAATACATACACCTTGTAACCAATGCTGGTACAACATTACCTACTGATTTATGGGTACCCAGTACCATACGTGTTAAACCACAAACAGGATGGCAGTATGCAGTAGGGTATTTCAGGAACTTTAATAATGGAATGTTTGAAACCTCGCTGGAGTTGTACTACAAAACCATGAATAACCAGATTGAATATCGAGAGGGGTACACACCATCTTTAAAAGATCCGGAAGAGGAATTTGTATTTGGTAAGGGTTGGAGCTATGGCGCTGAATTGTTTATTAATAAAGTGAAAGGCAGACTTACCGGTTGGGTAGGGTATACGCTTAGCTGGACATGGCGCAGGTTTCCTGACCTGAATGATGGTTTAAAATATCCAAGCCGATACGATCGCCGCCATGATATGTCGGTGGTGACGACCTATGAACTTTCGAAGAAGTGGAAGGCATCTGCTGTATTTGTATACGGAACAGGAAATGCAACTTCTTTACCCGAACGATTCTATTTTGTTGGAGGAGTACTTACACAGGAATACAGTCGTATTAACGCCTACCGAATGAAAGCCTACCATCGTATGGATCTTTCTTTTACCTATACGCCTACGCCGAAAAAAGTAAGAAAATATACCACCAACTGGGTCTTCAGTTTATACAATGCGTATAGCAGATTAAACCCCTATTTCCTCTATTTCGACCAGGAAGGCGATGCAAGCAATGGCACCCTGGAAGTAAAGGCTAAACAAGTGTCTCTGTTTCCGGTAATTCCGGCAGTTACTTGGAATGTGAAGTTTTAGTAAGGCGTGAATGGTCAATTGTGAATTGTGAATAATCTATTTCTTATTGACCATTCACAATTGACCATTCACGCCCAACAATTCCGTATCATTGATACTACAATTCATTAACCCGCTAAATGTTTCATATGAATTCAAGAAGCCTTGTTAAGTTGTTGAATTATTTCCGTTTAGGGGTGGAGCGTGAGGATTTTGAGCATGTGAGTAATGCTATACAAAAAGGAATTGAATTTCGTTCTACCAATTTATGGGTACTGATTTTCGCCATCTTTATTGCTTCGTTGGGATTGAATGTAAATTCCACCGCGGTTATTATTGGCGCCATGCTTATTTCTCCTTTAATGGGACCAATCATGGGAATGGGTTTTAGTATGGCAGTGAATGATCTTGCCATGTTGAAGAAAGCACTATTCAATTATCTTTTTGCGGGTGGAACAGCCTTGCTTACTTCTACGTTCTATTTTTTAATTACCCCCATCAGCGATGCACACTCTGAAATTCTTGCACGTACATCGCCCAATATTTATGATGTGTTGATTGCCTTGTTTGGTGGATTGGCCGGCAGTTTGGCTTTGGCGAGCAAGCAAAAAGGAAATGTAGTGCCGGGTGTAGCGATTGCTACGGCATTAATGCCTCCACTTTGTACGGCGGGTTATGGACTGGCAACTTTACAATTTAGGTTTTTCTTTGGGGCTTTTTACCTCTTCTTTATAAATACTGTATTCATAGCACTGGCCACATTGATCATCATGCGCTTTCTCAAATTTCCCTATAAAAAATTTGCGGATAAAGGGTATGAGGTAAGAACAAAAAGAATAGTAGGTGTAGTAGTAATGCTTACTTTATTACCCAGTATTTACCTTGGATATAAGTTGGTATCAGAAAGTCGGTTTGTACAGAATGCCAATCGTTTTATTGCAGCAGAAGGGGATATTAAGGATGATTATATGTTGCAAAAAACGATTGATCCAAAGCAAAGAAAAATAACGCTTGTTTACGGTGGTTTACCAATTTTACCGGAAAAGATTGAAGCATTGAAATCAAGGTTATCCTTTTATGGACTATCTGATTGTGATTTACAGATTAAACAAGGCTTTGCTTCGGTGCAGAACGATGATGCAATGAAAGAAAAAGACGGCATTAATAAAGTACTGCTTCAACGTGATCAGCGCATTACACAATTACAAGTTGTATTAGATAGTATACAGATGCAACAGCAAACAAGCAGACAGGTATTTAAAGAATTAAAAGCACTGAATGAATCGGTTAATTCTCTGGTATTAGAAAAGGCACTGCAGGTTTCTGATTCAACAGAAAAAAACAACTGGATGGCGATCATCGTTGCAGGTAAACAAATGCTTCCGGATGAAAAAGAAAAAATACAACGTTGGTTAACCAGAAGAATACAGGCTGATACGATAAAAGTATGGTATGAAGAAAGGGAGTAGCAGGTGGTTATAGGCCGTGCTAATTGGGTTTATATTCTATGACGACTTTGGCATTTCTCTTCTCATTGGAAGTAAGGAATATCTCATACCTTTTTTTACCCGCCGTAATTACCATTAAAGCTGTATTTGGGGCTATTTCACCAAGGTTTTCTGCTACCAGAATGAGTTCATGTCTAGATTGCTCATTTGAACAATCAATTTTCAAACGCAGGGGTGTGTAGGTAAGTCTGCCGTTGCTTATAACCAGCTTATTATTATGGTAAAGTGAAATGGTGTCGTTATCAATGGTGCCATTGTCGAATATTTCAACTACCAGACTATGTTGGTCGGTGATTATAGTTTTTACCAGGTTATTTTCTCTTTCAAGCAGAACTTTAGGAATAGGTCCTTGAAAACCTGCAGGTGGTTTTTCCCATTTAACTATTGGCGTATCTGTTTTACCCATGGTAACCGTAGCTTCCTGCTTTTGTAAAGTGGAAGC
The DNA here is from genome assembly GCA_964611995.1 of uncultured Sediminibacterium sp. Lineage (GTDB taxonomy): Bacteria > Bacteroidota > Bacteroidia > Chitinophagales > Chitinophagaceae > Sediminibacterium. The sequence continues at coordinate 18,597 of CAZTCS010000065.1, forward strand.
GGCAGGTGGGGGGGGGGGCGGATTTGTTTTTTTATCCGCTACTTTGGTGTTATTGGTTTTCGGTGGATTGGTAGTTGGTTTTGTATTTGTTTTCGCAGGTACTTTTTTTGTAGAAGCTACAGTATTATTTGTTTTGGCGGGTGCTTTTGTTGTGTTAGTAGCAGGAGGCTTTATATTGGTTTTAACTGGTGCTTTAACTGTGTTGTCTTTCAGCGTTGTTTTAGGAAGTTCTTTTTTAGGTTGTTGTTTTGCAGGAGTCGTAATCGGAATAGTTTTCTTCTTAACCGCGGTTGTTTCCGGCTTTTTCTTCAAGAGAAAAGGTTCAAGCTCAAAGTCAGATTCTGTTACCCTTTCTAGGTACACTTTTCCGCTTCCGCAATCAGTCTTCTTTTTTTCATTTACTGAACTAAATGTACCCTGTAACACTTCGAGTTTCCCGATTTTGGAATATTCGAGGTAACAGGTCATAAGACATGGCTCGCTTTTATCACCGATTTTAATTTCTTCTAGTCCGGTTTCTTTCAGGATAAGGTTTTTGGTTTGTACCGTATAAATTCCCTGCAAGCGAGCTTTACCATAAAATACGGTGCTTTTGTAAGAATAGGTTACACCTTTTACTCCGTTATTCGCTTGTTGGTCAATCTGTACTTCATATTTATATAGTTCCTGGCGTACATCTTCTCTGTAAAGACCATTGGATGAACTGAAATAACCACGCCAGATACCGGTCAGGTTTTGGGCACCTGCGGCAAAAGCAACAACCAGTAAGAGAAGGGTTAGGGTAAACTTCAGTCTCATTCGTGCAAAACTACAACCGCAATATAGGTTATGCTGATAAAGAAGCGTTAAATAAGAATGGAGGGGGCCATGGACCATAGACCATAGTCAATAGTCCATAGTTAGTGGGCAATCTGCTATAATCCTTATGCGATCTACTATAGACCATCGTCTGTCCCGACGATCTACTATGGACCATGGACTATGGACCATGGTCTTTCCTCCCCAACTATCACCTAAAAAGCCGTTGCTTTTTCTTACCTTTGCTTCCCTTAGAATTACAGCAAGTAACAGATGATCAACATTAGTTTTCCCGATGGGGCAGTAAGGCAGTATGAAGCGGGTGTAAGTGCACTCGATATTGCTAAATCAATCAGTGAAGGTTTGGCCAGGAAAGTATTGGCCGCAAGTGTTAACGGACAAGTATGGGACGCCACACGTCCAATTACGACGGATAGTGCTTTGAAATTACTGACATGGGATGATGCAGATGGTAAAAATACCTTCTGGCATTCTTCTGCCCATTTGATGGCAGAAGCGGTGGAAGCTATTTATCCGGGAGTTAAATTTTGGGTAGGACCAGCCTTAGACAAAGGCTTCTATTATGATATAGACCTTGGCGGTAATCATATTTCTGAAGAGGACCTTGTGGCGATCGAAAAGAAAATGAATGAGCTGGCCAAGCAAAACAATCCTTATCAGCGCAAAGAAATATCCAAGCCTGAAGCAGTAGCTTATTTCACCGAAAAGTCGGATGAGTATAAGCTGGATCTGTTACAGGGACTGGAAGATGGGTCTATCACTTTTTACTCACAGGGTCAGTTCACCGACCTTTGTCGTGGACCGCATATACCTCATACTGGTTTTATCAAAGCCATCAAACTCACCAATATTGCCGGTGCATATTGGAAAGGAGATGAGAAGAATAAAATGCTTACCCGTTTATATGGGGTAACATTTCCAAACCAGAAAGAGTTGGATGAGTACCTGTTGATGCTGGAAGAAGCTAAAAAG
>CAZTCS010000065.1:20397-21916 GCA_964611995.1 uncultured Sediminibacterium sp.
CGACCACCGTAAACTAGGTAAAGAGCTTGGTATTTTTACCATGGATGATGATGTGGGAGCAGGTTTGCCTTTATGGTTACCCAATGGTACCGTTATTATTGAAGAGCTGGAGAAACTGGCCAAACAAACCGAAGAAGCTGCGGGATATAAGCGTGTAGTAACACCACATATCGCAAAAGAGAGCATGTACCTCACCAGTGGTCACCTGCCTTATTATGCCGATAGTATGTTTCCACCCATGGAACTGGATGGTACCAAATATTACCTGAAAGCCATGAACTGTCCGCATCACCATAAAATATTTGATGCGGAACCAAAAAGCTATAAAGACCTTCCATTCCGTATTGCAGAATATGGTACCTGTTACCGTTATGAGCAAAGCGGTGAATTGTTTGGTTTGATGCGTGTTCGTTGTTTACACATGAACGATGCGCATATCTATTGCAGCAAAGAACAATTTGCCGCTGAGTTTCGTGCGGTGAATGAGATGTATATTAAGTATTTCAAAATATTTGGTATCGATAAATACGTGATGCGTTTGAGTTTGCATGAGCCTTCTAAGCTTGGCGCCAAATATGTAAATGAACCGGAACTTTGGAAAGAAACCGAGGAAATGGTTCGTAAAGTGTTGATCGAATCAGATATTCCGTTTGTGGAAGTGCCTGATGAAGCGGCATTCTATGGACCGAAGATCGATGTGCAGATTTGGAGTGCGATTGGTAGAGAATTTACTTTGGCTACCAACCAGGTAGATTTTAATTCCGGCAACAAATTCAAACTGAATTATGTTAACCAGCATAACCAACCGGAAGTGCCATTGATTATACACCGTGCACCATTAGGTACACATGAACGCTTTATCGGATTCCTGTTAGAACATTATGCCGGTAAGTTCCCGGTATGGCTGGCACCATTGCAGGTTAAAATACTACCGATCAGTGATAAGTTTATGGACTATGCCAACATGGTAAAAGACCAGCTTAAAGCAGTAGGGGTAAGGGTAGATATCGACGACAGAAGCGAAAAGATTGGTAAAAAAATACGTGATACTGAATTGAGCAGGGTGCCTTATATGCTGGTTGTGGGAGAGAAAGAAGCGGCAGAACAGCAATTATCGGTTCGCAGACAGGGTAAGGGTGATTTGGGAGCTCAGCCACTTAACAATTTTATCAGCATGATTCAGGAAGAAATTCTGCATAGAAAAAGCGGAGAATAAACTGAATACATAAATAGCTATATCTTTAACAACAAAACAATTATTCACTAAACAAGTTTTAATGGCATTACCACCAAGAGGGGGCGGAAGATTCAATCCCAGGTTTAACAGGCAACCGGAGCCTGAACATCGTATCAACGAAAGAATCCGGGTACCACAAGTGCGTTTGGTTGGCGACAATGTAACAGTAGGTGTATACTCTACCCAGGAAGCATTGAAAATTGCCCAGGAGCAGGAACTGGATCTCGTGGAAATTTCTCCAACGGCCGACCCTCCGGTATGTAAAGTAATTGATTATAAAAA
>CAZTCS010000066.1:0-21288 GCA_964611995.1 uncultured Sediminibacterium sp.
GCAATGGCTAGAGGCTAGAAGCTAGTAGCCTAATCCCCATCTTCCTGCTTTTTCATACTTCTCTATTCCCCCCGTATCTTCGCGGCATGAAAGCAGGAATACTTGGAGGAGGCCAGTTGGGCCGTATGTTATTACAAGCCGCAGCCAATTATACAGTAGAAACTTACGTATTGGAAAACGATCCTAATTGCCCTGCGGCCCATTTATGCCATCATTTTGTGCTGGGTAACATTAATGATTTCGAAACGGTTTATCAGTTCGGTAAAGGCTTGGATGTGTTAACCATCGAAATCGAATCAGTAAATGTTGATGCCCTGGAAAAACTCGAATCCGAAGGAGTTAAAGTATTTCCTAAACCTTCTGCAATTCGTACTATAAAAAACAAAATACTGCAGAAAGAATTTTACCTGCAAAACGAAATCCCTACTTCTCCATTTGTGGTTACCCAAACTCTGGATGAAATTCAACAACATACTAACCTGCTTCCTGCGGTGCATAAAATTGGCCAAGGTGGTTATGATGGTAAAGGGGTTCAAATAATAAAAGCGGAAGAAGACATCCCTAAAGGCTTCGACGCTCCAGCGGTATTAGAGAAGATGGTTCCCATTGACAAGGAGATTGCAATGATTGTTGCCATGAACGAAAAAGGAGAAACCACTTTATACCCTCCCGCAGAAATGGTATTCGATCCGGTATTGAACTTATTAGATTATCAGGTTAGTCCAGCACAGCTCCCCGAAAAAGTACTCTGGAAGGCAGAAGCCATCGCACTTCGGGTTGTAAAAGCGCTTAATAGTCCGGGACTATTCGCTGTTGAATTATTTGTTGACAAACAAGAAGAAGTGTTGGTTAATGAAACAGCCCCAAGGGTACACAACAGCGGTCACCACACTATTGAAGCCAATTATTCCAGTCAATACGATATGCTCTGGCGTATCATGCTAGGCTACCCATTAGGCAATCCAGATGCCATACTTCCCTCTGCAATTGTAAACCTACTAGGCGCAGAAGGATACAGCGGAAATGCCGTTTATGAAAACCTGGAAGAAGTATTGAAAATGGACAATGTCTTTGTTCATCTTTACGGAAAACAACAAACCAAACCAGGCCGTAAAATGGGACATGTAACCATCATCCACAAAGATTACCAGGATCTAACCCACAAAGCCAATAAGATTAAGCATTTATTGAAGGTTAAAACCCGATGAGGGGAATTTTTGATCTCTGATCGCTGATCTCTGATTTATAGCAGAATATCACTAATTAAATCAGAGATCAGCGATCAGAGATCAAAGATCAAAATTCTGCTTTAGCCTTTTTTTACGGTAAACGGTTTCAAGAACCCAATGCCTATGAGGCTTTTTGTTTGGAGGCCGGGAGAGTTTTTGTTGGGGCCGAATAGGCGAACGTCGTCGTCGTAAATCAAATCAAGACTATAAGTAGCAGAGAAAAATTTATTGATTTTGAATGAAAAGAGATTGGTCATAAAGAAGTCAATGTTCTGCGCTTTGTTATTGTAATTAGAGAACATATCGAGCCTAGCTTTATAGGTAATGTTTTTGGCAATCGTATTATTATAGTTTACAGTTGCGAAAGTACCTATCTCATTAAATGAATTCTTTCCTATTGGAACACCATATTTACCTAACGCCGAAAGACTTTTATTCGTAACGATTGTCCACCTTGATGTTAGTGGTGAAACGAATACAGAAAGTTTGGAATTGGGTTTATAATCAAAACCCACTGAAAGTATTACGTATGCTGGAGAAAGGAAAGATGAAGCTAATGAAGGTACTCCACCAGAAAATGTATAACCATCAAACCACTGTGAACGAAAATTAAACAGGCTTGAGAGGAATATTTTACCTACGCTGTCCATTTTATAACCATACTTACTCAGGAAATCAAAACGGTCATCATTTTTACGCCCCCCTAAGCTCGTTGTTTGTACATACCCCAGGTTCATATCGAAGTTATTGTCCCAATAATGCCTTCCTTTCTTTAGAAAGAAATAGGTATTGAAATAGGAACTCACTGCCAGAGAAAAGTTATCACCACCCGCGGCCCAGTTACTCAATGAACCTTGAGAAAGGTTTGCGCTTAATAACCCGCCCCTTTTCCAGGTCCACCTACTGGTATCAGCTTCCTTCTTAATTGTGCGGGATGTTTCGCTTCTGAGCTTATTTACAACTATATCCTGTGCTAATCCTGCCTTTACCATTACTAGGAACAGCAGGCTTACGAACCATTTCTTCATGTGTTTGGGGCATTTACGCTGCAAAACTAATTGATTAACAGAATTTTCAAGCTTGAAAACCTGTCAAACTGGCACAAAAACCAGACAATTTTGTTAATTTTGCATTTCTTAAATTCTAAGATTCATGGATGTATTGGATATAGGTGAAAAAGTACATGACGAAGCCCGCCAGGGAGAAGCATTTAGTCCATTTGCAAATGACCCCAACCGGTATTCGAAATATTTCTATATAGAAAGTTATGGTTGCGCAATGAATTTTGCCGACAGCGAAGTAATTGCCTCTATTTTAAACAATGCGGGTTTTGGTGCTACAAAAAATGTAGAGGCCGCAAACCTGATATTTTTAAACACCTGTTCTATTCGCGAAAAAGCGGAGCAAACAGTCCGTAAGCGTTTAACTGAATTTCGCAAACTGAAAGAGAGAACACCAGGTTTATTGATTGGCATGTTGGGTTGTATGGCCGAAAGACTAAAGGCCCAGTTATTGGAAGAGGAAAAACTGGTTGATATTGTTGTTGGTCCCGATGCTTATAGAAGTTTGCCAGCCCTCATCGGAGAAGCTGAAACCGGGCAAAAAGCCGTGAATGTATTATTGAGCCGGGATGAAACTTACAGCGACATCGCTCCTATTCGTTTAGATAGTAATGGCATCAGCGCTTTTGTTTCGATCATGCGCGGCTGCAACAATATGTGTAGCTTCTGTGTGGTGCCCTTTACAAGAGGAAGAGAAAGAAGCCGGGATGCTAATTCGATTTTACATGAGGTGAGGGAATTGGTGAGCAAAGGTTTTAAAGAAGTCACCCTACTTGGACAGAATGTAGACAGCTATTACTGGATCGATGAGCAAAAAGATGAAACCGTAACTTTTGCTTCACTGCTAGAAAAAGTTGCCTTGGTAAGTGCAGACCTTAGGGTTCGTTTCAGTACCTCACACCCTAAAGACATTACAGACGAAGTGTTGCAAACCATGGCCAGGTATGAAAATATCTGTAAGTATATACACTTACCCGTTCAAAGTGGTAGCACGAGAATATTGCAATTGATGAACAGAACTTACACACGTGAATGGTATATGTCGAAGGTTGACCGTATCAGGGAACTATTACCAGAATGTGGAATAAGCGCGGATATCATCGCTGGATTTTGTACTGAAACTGAAGAAGATCACCAGGATACACTTAGCATCATGCGCTATAGCGGCTATGATATGAGTTATATGTTCTTCTACAGTGAAAGACCAGGAACACTTGCAGCTAGAAGGTACAAAGATGATATTCCGGAAGATGTTAAAAAAAGACGCTTACAGGAAATCGTAGACCTGCAGGGTGAGTTATCGAGACAAAGCAATCTAAACGACCTTGGCAAAACATTTAAAGTTCTTGTAGAAGGAAACAGCCGTAAAAGTGATGCAGCATGGATGGGCAGAACGAGCCAAAATAAAGTACTCGTATTCCCCAAAAATGATCTCAATGAAAACCTCAAAGGAAGCTATGTAATGGTGAAAGTAACAGATTGCACCAAAACAACGCTATTGGGAGAAAAAGAAAAGGAATAATGAATATCCAATGTCGAATATCGAAATAAAGGAAGAGGAAGAAGAATATCGAATATCCAATGTCGAATTTCGAAATAATGAGAGAAGGAGCTAGTGTGTTAATGGTTATCAGGGAGCTATCATAGAAAATTTAAATCAGACATCAGACATCTGAGATCTGACATCAAAAATCAATCTTATGGATCTTCAAAGTATAAAAAACAGGTTTGGTATCATCGGAAATGCACCGGCATTAAATCATGCGCTGAATACTGCTGTGCAGGTTGCGGCTACTGATCTTACGGTGCTTATTGTGGGTGAGAGTGGTGTGGGTAAGGAAGTTTTTTCGCAGATTATTCATGCTTTGTCCGCAAGAAAACATAACCCCTTTATTGCAGTTAACTGTGGGGCAATTCCGGAAGGCACGATAGACTCAGAATTGTTTGGACATGAAAAGGGTGCTTTTACAGGCGCAGTTGATAGTCGAAAAGGGTATTTTGAAACAGTTAGCGGCGGTACCATTTTCCTTGATGAAATAGGCGAAATGCCTTTAGGTACACAGGCAAGATTATTACGTGTGCTTGAAACAGGAGAATTCATCAGGGTTGGATCTTCAAAAGTGCAAAAGACCGATGTGCGGGTTATTGCTGCAACCAACCGCGAATTATTGGAATTTACACAGAAAGGTAGATTCAGGGAAGACCTTTATTACCGCTTAAGTACAGTTCCGATACGTGTTCCTTCCCTTCGTGACCGAAAAGAAGATGTGCTCCTGCTTTTCAGAAAGTTTGTGGTTGACTTCGCTGAACGCTATAAAACAACCCCGGTGCAGTTGGATGATGACGCAAAATCCCTGTTAATTAACCATCCATGGCAGGGTAATGTGCGTGAATTGAAGAATATTGCAGAACAAATTTCTGTGCTTAGTCAAACCACCCAGATATCTGCCGCAACACTTAGTCAGTTCTTACCAGATCAGGCTAAATATTCCAGAATGCCTGTTTTGGCTGGACAGTCTGCCAGCGGATCGGGAGAGTTTGCGAATGAACGTGAAATATTGTACAAGTTGTTCTTCGATATGAAGAAAGATGTTACAGAACTGAAAAAAATGTTCCTGGAAATACTGCAAAACCCTTCACTGGCAGGGTCTGCGGCTAATTTTACCAGAGATTCATTATTGCAGGATTTTCAATCGAACAACGAACTTCAACCGGTAATGAATAACAGCGCTCCGCAACACCAGATATTACCTACTAATGGCCAGCCGGTAATATTACATGATGAAGATATTCATCACCATGAAGAAGTGGAAGAATCGTTGAATATTATGGATAAGGAAAAAGAACTTATCCTGAAAGCATTAAAAAAACATAAGGGTAAACGTAGAGATGCCTCACTTGATTTAGGTATCAGTGAAAGAACCCTTTACCGGAAACTAAAAGAATACGATATTGAAGAATAAATAAGTATGAAAAAAGCAATCGGTTCATATAAGATATTTGGTTTCCTAAACCTGGTGCTGTTAACAGTATTATTTGCAGGCTGCAAAGTGCAATACCAATTCAACGATGCGGTTATTGATCCCAAAGTAAAAACCATTAAGCTCAATTTTATTGACAATAAAGCATCGTATATCAATCCACAGCTTAGTCCAAAGCTGAATGATAAACTGCAACAAAAAATCACCAACCAAACCAAACTCACTCGTGTAACTACCGATGATGCGCATTATATAGTTGGGGGAAGCATTACTACCTATAACGGTACACAAACAGTTGGTGTTAGCAACAGACAGGCCAGTACCAACCGATTAACGGTTACCATTCATATCGTCTTCAATAAAACACTAGACAACCAGAAAGAAGAATTTGATGTTAGCAGAAGTTTCGATTACAGTGCCAATTTAGCTTTCAATACTGCAGAAGCTCAATTACTGGATGAAGTGGTAAGAAATATGGTTGATGAGATATTTAACCGACTTTTTTCTAACTGGTAATCAATTAGTACATTTATCGTTACGAATTAACCTATTTAGAACTGCGGCAGGCTTAACTGCTTCTTTCAACTGGCTTAAATCAATCAATAGAAACAAATGAATGCCATCCGGGAAAAAGCTTTGTTCCACTTAACAGGTCAGTCTTCAGCTGATTTTGTACCTGTTGATCAACTGGAGGCATTGGTAAAGTCGTACCCCTACTTTGCTCCTGCACAGGTATTATACAGTGCCAGACTAAAGCAATTGGGTAATTCGGCAGCTTATGAAAAATCTATTGGCAAATCTTTATTACATATTCCCAATGCATTATGGTTTCAATATATCGTAGAGGTAGAAGCCAAGACCGAAAGCGTTGGTATGCCGGAAACGCCGGTAATTGATAAACCGGTTCATAAAAGTATTTCCATTCCTTCTATAGAAGATGTTCAGGACATTATTCGGGCCATAGATCCCCGGAAAATACCCGATAACCCTCCTGATGTAGACGATACAGATGCAGTTGATCCGGATGATACAGAATTGCTGCCTCTGCCCGATGCAAAGCTTTCAGATCTATTATCGGAACAACTGGCCGACTTTAAAAAGCCGGTTAAGGAGGATGAAAAGTTGGAAATTGAGACCGAGAAACTCCATACCATCGATTATTTTGCTTCTCAGGGCATTAAAATCGATCTGAGCAGTATTCCACAGGATAAACTCACTTCTCAGCTTCGGAAATTTACTGATTGGTTGAAGCAAATGAAGCAGGCAAATCAGGCAAATACAGACCTGGGAACCGGCTCCGATCTTGAACAGGCGGTGGCGCTGATTGCGGAAAATTCCAATGAATCAAGGGAGGTTGTGACCGAAACCATGGCCGAAGTGCTCGAAAAACAGGGGCAAACTGAGAAAGCCATACAGCTCTATATTAAATTAAGTTTCATAAATCCTGAAAAATCCGCTTATTTTGCGGCCAAGATTCAACATTTAAAAGGTATATAAAATGATCATTCTGTTTCTTGTTCTGATTGTGTTAGCCTGTGTGGCACTTGGTTTTGTTGTACTGATTCAGAACCCCAAAGGTGGCGGCCTCTCTGCCAATGTGGGTGGCCTGACCAATAATTTTATGGGTGTTAAACAAACAACCGATGTATTGGAAAAAGGCACCTGGATCTTCGCTGCCATTATTGCTGTACTTGCACTTGTTTCAAGCCTGTTCCTGAAAGGTGGTTCAGGGGTTGATAATTCTGTATTACAAAAAGTAAATACAACTACCAGCCAACCTGCACCTACGCCTGCTGTTCCTGCAAATACTGCAACAGCTACACCGGATACTGGTAAGAAATAACCATAAAAAATATTCATTCAAAACCCTGCCTGGAGTACAGACAGGGTTTTTTGTTTAAATTGATGTGGTAAAACATCAACCATTAATTATTGGCATATTTATTGGCCGGAAATTGCTGAATAAAATCAATCTTTCAAACATATGAAACGGATATTGGCCTGGGCCTTTTTACTGGTAGTTTTTGCAGGTTCTGTAACTGCATGGCTCCTTTTTGGGAGTACCACCAATTTTGAAGAAAAGAGTCGCTATTTTATCATTCGGGAAGGACAAACAGATAAAGCGGCTGTATTGGCCCTTTTGAAAGATGAAAATATTGTATCTCGTACAACCGGTTTGCAAATAATCGGTTCATTAACTACCCTATGGCCTAAATTGAAAGTGGGTAAATATGAAGTGAAGAAAGGTCAGTCGGCATTTAGCATTGCCAGAATGCTTCGTAATGGAAAACAGGCTGAGTTAAAGCTTGTCATCAATAAAATTCGTACCAAAGCAGAACTTGCCCGATTAATCGGTAAACAGTTTTCAACCGATTCAACCAAAGCAATGGCATTTCTTTCTTCGAATGATTCTTTGATTCAATTAGGAACAGATACTACCCTTTTGTTTACTCAGATAATTCCGGATACGTATATTTTTTATTGGAACACTCCTTTGATTAAAATCATGCGTAAACTGAAAGACCGTAGCGAACAATTCTGGCAACAAAATAACAGACTCGCAAAAGCTACAGCTAAGGGGTTAACACAAACCGATGCATACACCCTTGCATCTATTGTGGAAGAAGAAACCAATTTCGACAGTGATAAATATAAGATTGCGAGTGTTTACCTGAACAGACTTGATAAAGGAATGCCTCTTCAGGCTTGCCCTACGATTAAATATGCAATGCAGGACTTTACCATTACCCGGATTTACGAGAAGTATTTATCAAACCCTTCACCTTACAATACCTATCGAAATAAAGGGTTACCTCCTGGCCCAATTTGCACCCCATCACCCAAAACCATCGATATTATTTTAGAAGCACCTGTTACTGATTATCTTTTCTTTGTGGCTAAAAGCGACTTTAGTGGATATCATCATTTTAGTGCTAATTATGAAGAGCATGATAAATATGCAAAAGAATACCAGCGTCAGTTAGATATCTATATGGCCAATAAAAAATAAAGACATTTTGATTAAACTACAACGCATCATCATTTCCTGGAAACCCATTGCTTTTGTAATTCGCAAAAGTAAAACCCTTTTAATACCAGGGTTTCGTGGACTTCCATTGTATGATGTAGTTGTGTTCTTTTTCAAACAAATTAATAAAGTAGGGTTAAACGAACGAGCCTCAGCCATTTCATTTAATTTAATCATGGCATTGCCCGCTGCATTGTTATTTCTTTTCTCCCTTATCCCCTATTTTCCCGCTTCTATCAATGTTGAAAAACAAATATTGGGTTTGTTTAAGGATATAACTCCCGGCACTGACACTTATGAATTCCTGGATAAAATTTTGGCCGATTTGCTAGATAAACAGGTCGGTGTATTCTCCTTCGGTTTTCTGTTATTGATTTTTTATGCTTCTAATGCCATGATTGGCATCATCCGAACATTCGATAGATCTATACAACAGCAAAAAGCATTTATATTCCACCAGCGCTGGAGAGCCATTCAATTAACCGCAATACTTATTTTGTTGGTGCTTGGGTCATCCATCGCTTTAATTGGACAGGAACAGCTTTTAAAATTGTTGAAAAACTTATTCAATATTAGATCTCAATCACTTCCATTCTGGAATATTTTACGATGGCTGGTGATTATTGCGTTGGTGTTTTACGGAATTGCATTTACCTATAAATATGCTCCATCGGTTACCAAGAGATGGAAACTGGTATCGCCGGGCTCCTTACTTGCCACATTTTTAACCCTGATTACCACCCTTATTTTTTCCTATTGGGTAAGTCTATTTGCCAATTCGAACTATAACCGTATTTATGGTTCAATTGGTACTGTATTGATTCTCATGCTATTGACTTATATCAATTCGTTAATTTTGTTAATTGGCTTTGAACTAAATGTAAGTATAACTTATCTTACAAGAGAAGCAGAACTCAGACAACAAAAAGAAGCTGCCAAAGAAGCTTGATTCAAAGTGCTGAACTTAGACCAGATCAATTTCTTATACAATTAAATGATACCTTATGAAGAAACTGTTTTTAACAGCCTTATTATTGGGTAGTCTTTTATCGATAGAAGCCCAATCCTTATCCATCGGCGCTGAGTTACCAATGGGTGATGTTAAAATGAAAGATGTTTCAGGAAAAGAAACGAGTATTAAAAACGAGATACAACAAAACGGTGTGTTGGTTATGTTCTCTTGCAATACTTGTCCATATGTAGTCAAAAACCAGCAACGAACGCTCAACCTGGCAGCTTATGCCAAGCAGAATAATATTGGCATCATCCTGTTGAATTCAAATGAAGCTTCCAGAGATGATGATGATTCTTTTACTGCAATGCAGGAATATGCTAAAACGCAGGGGTATCAGTTTGCCTATGTGCTAGATAAAGATTCAAAAATTGCCAATGCTTTTGGTGCCACAAGAACACCTGAAATATTTCTCTTCGATGCTAAGGGGCAATTACAATATAAAGGAGCCATAGACGACAATCCAGCAGATGCCGGAAATGTTAAGCGTGTTCATAGTATGGAAGCTATTAAAGAACTGGTTAAAGGACAATCTATTTCAGTTCGTGAAAGTCGTTCAGTAGGTTGCGGAATAAAACGGAACTGATTCAATTTCAATAAATTATAAAAGCGGAATATTTAAGTAAAAAAATATCCGCTTTTTTTATGGAAAAAAATTGTTCAGGCATCCATTTAGTAACCAAACTACTGTTATATGCGACCCATCCTTATCATCATTATGCTGGTATTAATCGCTTATGCGCTTGCTGAAGGAATTAATTATGGAAGTACAACTGGCATTGTACTGGCAACATGCAGTCTGATTGCACTTGTTTATGCCATTTACCTTACAACCCGAATGGATAAACAGTTAGAAGAATCAGAAAATGATTACCAGTAGTTTATTGCGCAGTTAATGCTTTTAATTCTTGTATAAGTTTTTGTTCCGGCAATTGCTGCGCATAAAACTTCCGGTAGTTTTTCTTTTTATTTACCATCAATGTAACCGGGATGGCCCCATCCCACTGTTTGTCTATTTTCGGACAAAAAACATCCGCATCTGTTTCATCAAGCCAGATGATGGTAGAGCTATAATTATTTTTCTTTGCGAAATCAGCAATTCCTTTTGGATAGTCGTCTGCAAAATCCAAACTAACCAACAAGAGTTTTACCTGCTGATCTTTGAATGTAGCAACTGTTTTTTCGAACCAGGGTATTTCTTTGATGCATGGAGGACACCAGGTTGCCCAAAAATTTACTACTAATGGAACAGAAGTTGTATCAATGATTTTCTGAAGGTCCTTGATCTTGACTTTCTGAATACTTTTTTGTTGCGCTTCAGCCTGGTTAAATAATATAATACAGGCAAAAAGAAAGCATATTTTCTTCATTTTCAACTTATATAAGTTCATAGAATGATAAATCCCCAATAGTCAATACTAAAAACAGTATTAAACTAAGTTTCTTCTTCATATCCCCATTCCTGTAACAATTGTTGCTGTCTTTCAGATGACATGGATACCTGGTTATACTGTCTTGCTATTAGTTTTTGACGACAGGCTTCATAAATACTTACAGCACAGGCTACAGAAATGTTCAGGCTTTGTATAATACCCATTTGTGGAATCACGAAATTACCATCAGCAAGTGCCCTTATTTCATCGCTAACACCATCATGTTCATTGCCGAATACAAGTGCAATACTTTCAGTAAAATCAATATCATAAAGACTTATGGCATCCGAAGAAAGATGTGTGGTTAATATTCTCTTGTAGTTCTTTCTAAGGTCCTGGAAGCAGAGCTGAGCATCTTCATACTGGTGTATGGTTAACCATTTGGCTGCACTACTGCTGCTTTTTGGCCCAAACTTTAAGTGTCTGGGGATTTTGGTATTGAGGATATAAATGTCCTGAATACCAACCGCATCACAAGTGCGCATAACAGCCGAAATATTATGCGGATCATGTACATTTTCCATAACAACAGCCAGATTCGCCTGTCTATTCTGCAGAACCCGGAGTAATTTTTCTCTTCGTGCTGGTGTCATAACCCGAAAGTCGGTACTTAATCAGAAATAGACAAAAGAATGTTGGAATCTTGAATAATGAATGTCGAATGATGAATGTTGAAGTAAAGCACTACACTTCCTTCAAAATTCATCATTCGACATTCATCATTCGATATTTCATTGTTCCTCACCATCTACCACGACCTCTGTCATGGTCTCTCCTGTCTCGACGGTGATCGTCTCGGTCATATCCTCTTCTTTTATCAACAATTACTACTGGTGGCCTGTAGGCAGTGTATTGACGGCCATATCTTTCCCGGTAATATTGAGGACGGGCGAAGGGATTTGGATCATTGATCACCACTTTATTTCCACGATAAAGATCGAATCCTCGATAGGCTCTCGGTAATTCACTCACATATATCCACCTTCCGCGTTCGAGGTATACGAAACGGCGTTGGGGAATATTATAGTAGACATCAATTTCAGGAAAATAGTAAAAATCTCCTGCATAGTTACCGGGCAAGCCCCAGGCTGGTCGTTGACCAATATTTACGTTGAGGTTCACCCTCACTTGAGCTTCAGATGTGTTGATCAGTAATACTGATAATACAATGGCAATGGGTAAAATTTTCTTTTTCATGACTAATCGTTTTTAGCGTTTAAATACATGAAACTTGCCGATGAATATTGCAGGTAATCCTAACACTATTTTGGCTCATTTCATGGTTTGTTGGTTTATACTATATATAAGCCAAACGCAATGCCAGAAATGGCCACAACTGTTATAAAAAAGTGAATGTGGAAATAGCTGAATTAGCGTACACCGATTAAATCATTTGTACACCGAATCCCGGTTTACCGGTTAATTGAACTTTACCAAAATTATACTGAAGTCCTGATGCGATATCTTCTGCCAATAACAATGGCCCATCCATATCGACATAATCCAGTTGAGGTAAAAATTGAGCAATTGCAGCAGATCCAATGGTACATTCATTCATGCTGCCCATCATAACTTTTAGTCCGAGTGTTCTTGCTTCCTGAATCATTCTGATTGCGGGGGTAAGTCCGCTGCACTTTGTGAGTTTAATATTGATACCATGAAAATGACCGGCACATTTCTTCACATCATGTTCAGACACGCATGATTCATCCGCAAATAAAGGGAGTGATGATTTTTCGTATAATATTTTCATTCCTTCCCAATTATCTTTTGCCAGGGGTTGTTCAATGAACTCCACTCCGAGTGTTGCCAATTGAGGAATCTTACTCAAGGCTTCTTCTGTTGTCCAGCCTGCATTGGCATCAATCCTGAAACTGGCTTTGGTGTATTGTCTTAATGCCTCAATAATTGCTATATCCTGGGGTGTGCCAAGTTTTATTTTATATACGGGCCATGGGTGGGCTTTCATCTTATTGACCATCACATCAATGGTATCGATGCCAATGGTATAATCTGTTTCAGGTGTATGATCCCATTCAGTGTTCCATAATTGGTAAACTGGCTTTCCCTTCATTTTACCAAAAAGATCCCAACAGGCCATGTCGAGGGCGCAAACCAAAAAAGGGTTATTAGGAAGTAAATGATGCAGGTAATGCCAATATCGTTCTGGCTCAGTAAGTGCAAATTTTTCGATCATTACCCTGTATTTCTCCAGGTCGGCGATCATTTCCTCCACCGTAATATTGTAATAGGTAATAGCAGGAGCTTCTCCAAAGCCTACAAATGGGCCAAGTTCAAGCGCCACAATAAGCGAAGGCTGGTGTGTTTTGGTTCTTCCGTGAGAAATGGTAAATGGGTATTGAAATGGCAAATTGATTGCACGATAACTCAGTTTCAAAGGGATTGATTTTGGAATCGCAAATATAATAGATAAGCCTTAGTGATGCCTATTGAATTAATAAGTGTCGGGTTTTATTCAACAGATTATTGTTATGATGGCAAATGATTTGGCTTTTGTGGGCACAACGGCTATTCTGCAATATGTAAGACCATAGACCATGGTCCATGGACTATGGTCTATGGACCAGAACTCAACTCAACTATCTAAAACATGCAACTAGGCTCTCCCACTTGCCTTAACAAAGCCATGTATTTCCTCTGTGAATAGCGATTCTTTTAGTAATTCTTCGATACTAATATGTAAGCGATAACGCCAGTAATGTTTTGGGTTTGCCGGAACATTGATTCTTTCTGAATTGGGGTTTTCGCGTCTTAGTACCGCATTCATGCCAAGTAAGTCTTGTATTTGAAATACCGACCACATTGCGGGTGAATATAAATGTTGCAACACAATGGATTGATTGATCCATGCTTCGCAGTAGTTCGGGGCTTCTCCCCACTGACCCAATTCCTGGTTGTAAAATTGCTGAATCCTTTCTTTGTCTTCTTCCCACCATCCGCGAATTGTACTCATGTCGTGGGTTGATGGGGTCACTACACTGAGGTATGGTGCATCATTAGGATGGAAAAATGTTTTCTTCGGATCCTTTGGCATCCTTTGAATTTCCAGGCTCAAAAGCCCTAATTGTCGCATTACATCAGGCACACAATCCGGAACCATTCCAAGGTCTTCTCCACAAATGAGCATATTTGTTACCCGTTTCAAGGCAGGGAGTTTTTGCATGGCTTCATTTTCCCAGAAATCATCCTGACGACGATAGAAATAATCTATGTAGAGCGATTTAAGCAAACCCTGTACATGCGCATCCAGATAGCGGAATGATGAAATATTTTCTATGCCGATACGGAAATGAAATGAGTCATTGCTTGCTTCTGCTGCAGGAAACAATAGCACATTACTGATCAGGTCATACAATCCTTTTTTTACTTTTTCGTGCTGATCATCCTGCTCAAGTGTATTAAAATAGGCTTCCACCTGTCGCTGTGTTGCAAATGCTGGTTTAAGACGATAAAATCCTTCTTCATCTGGCTCAAGAAATTCTTTTTTTACCAGGTCATTGTCGTAGCCAAAAAGCTCCCACAATACATTTTCATTGATAAATGGTTGGGTAAAGCGATGGTGATCGAACGAAATACCTCTTTGTTGAAATTCATTGATATGAACAGGAATAGCGGGAACAAAATGTCCCATAATGCCTTCAACCGCATGCATTGGAATACTCCAGATGCGGAAAAAGCCAAGAATATGATCGATTCTGAAAGCGTCAAAATAATCACTCATTTGCGCAAATCTTTGCTTCCACCAGGCAAACCCATCTGCCTGCATTTGTTGCCAATTGTAGGTAGGGAACCCCCAGTTTTGGCCAGCAACAGCAAAATCATCAGGTGGTGCACCCGCCTGGGCATCAAGGTGATATAATTCAGGATGTTGCCATGCATCGGCTCCATGTCTGTATACGCCAATGGCAATATCTCCTTTGAGTATGATGCCGTTTTGATGAGCATAGGCGGTAGCTTCTTTCAATTGCAGGTGTAACTGGTATTGTATATAATAATGAAGGGCAATTTCAGGGTATGCTGCCGTATCAGGAGCCGTTAATGCATTGATTTCTTCTTCATGGAAATTTCTATAAGCGGGCCACTGGCTAAATTCAACTGTACCATACTGATCACGGAGATAGCAAAACGCAGCATAAGATTGCAGCCAATGTTTATTTTGATTAAAGTATTCCTTAAACCCTTCTGTAGCCAAAGTAGCTTTGCCTTTATCGGCATAAACTTTTGCAATCAGCTTGGTTTTAAATTTCAGTACCGCTTCATAATCAATTTCTGTTAATGCATTCAGCTTTGCTTTTTCAACATTGATTTGTTTCTGAAGTTTACCGTCATCAGTAACCAGTGCATCTAGGTTCAGGTAAATAGGATGTAATGCGAAGGCAGAAATAGCTGCATAGGGATAAGAATCCATCCAACTATGCGTTGCAGTTGTATCATTAATGGGTAAAAGCTGAATCATTTTCAATCCTGCTTTAACGGCCCAGTCAACCATTAGTTTAAGGTCTGTAAACTCACCAATACCTAATCCATGTTCTGTTCGAATACTAAATACCGGAATGGCCACCCCTGCTCCTTTCCAATTACTTTCAGGTAAAACAGCAAAGCCATCATGTACGATGGTGAGTTTGTCTTTTTGTGCTACTTCATGAAGTATGCGGTTATTGCCTTCTTCAAAGCGAATAAATTTATGCTGGATTACATCAAAGACCCCATATTTGTAAGCAATCGGAAACCCATCCTTGTTCAGGTTCAAGGCAGTTTCATAATAATCAGAACCAGGTTGTTTAGATAATAACAAAGGAGCTTCAGTATCCCAGAAACCTAAAGTATTGCTACTACCTACAAGACAAACAGTTTCCCCTTTTTTTAATAGGGGTGTTTTTACTCTGAGTATATGTGTATAGGTTTTCGGTTGATCAATTTTAAAGGAAGTAATATTCTCCTTAAGTAATACCTGTTTAAACGGTTCTGTATAGAAAGCATTTTCAAAATACCCGGCATAGTTCCAGGTATCTATAATATGTAAATGGTTCACTTTTGTAGTAAGCAGGTTGAATGTTTTGTCGTTACCCCAATCCTGCTGTATAGAACCATCCGCATTTCGAAGTACATAATGATAAGTAACTTCTCCTGTGCAATCTGCCGATTCAAACGGAAGCGTTAATACCCAGTATTCTTCATTAAAATATTGCATGGGAACAGCCTGCTCTACCTGATCGCTTCCTAATAATGGATGATTACCAAGTACAAGTAAGTCTTGGCCAAAAGATGTATTAAATCGAATTTGAAAAGTTACATGTTTAACCCCTGGCTTGGGTTTAGCCTGCTTTTTTGCAGCCTTTTTAGCAATGGGCTTGGTTTGCGCAGACTTTTTAGGGCTAGATTTTTCTGAACCATTGCCGGTTAAGGGCATAGGTTTACCTTTTGGTGTAGCAATCGTTTTTTTTGTAGTAGCCACTTGAGCTGGTTTTGGAGTCACAAAGTAGTTATTTAATGTGTAAATACAACACAATAATTCAATAATAGGCAGGCAAAACTAAGACTACCAGCTTGATTTAATGAGGTCAGCTGCTTTTTCTGCAATCATAATAGTAGCGGCATTGGTATTACCGGAAACTATTTCTGGCATAATCGATGCATCTACAACCCTTAGAGATTTTATTCCATGCACCCTTAACTGATGATCAACAACAGCAGCGGCATCATTTCCCATCTTACAAGTGCCTACAGGATGATATAAGGTTTCCAGGCTTCGGTTAATGTGTTGGTGAAGTGCTGCTTCGTTATCTGGATCCTTAGGTAAATTTATTCCATTTATACAATAAGCATCCATGGCAGTAGTGCGCATTAATGCAATCGCTTTTTGTAATCCTTCTAACAATTTATAACGGTCTGCTTGTTCACTTAATACATTAGGATTAATAACCGGATAATCCTTGGGGTTAGCAGTTTTCAACCCAATAGTTCCCCTGCTTTGGGGTTTCAATAAAATTGCCAAAATGCCGATTCCACTCTGTTTAGGAAAGCTATTCAGGTTATAGATATCCGTGCTATAATCATCTGCAATACCGACAGGAACAAAATGAAACTGAATATCAGGTCTAGTTGATTGGCTATCTAATGCAATAAATGCGTTTGCTTCTATAGGGCTGTTTGCAAGAGGGCCATTTTTCATTAATAAATGTTGCAAAAAAGCCACTCCCATTTTTACCGGCGATAAAAGTGCATTACCAGTTGGTAGAATTGTTTCTGCACCAACACCTGCCCATACATGATCATGCAGGTTTTTACCAACACCTTCTAAATGATGTAAGATATTAATGCCTGCCTTCCCTAATTCTATAGGGTCTCCTATACCAGATAACATCAATAATTGTGGAGATTGAATGGTACCGGCACTTAGCAGTACTTCTTTTCTGCAGTTGATGCGTTCTGTACCAGTTTGTCCAGACATCACTTCTACCCCAACTGCAGTACCATTTTCTATTAAGATTGATTTTACCAGACAACCAGTTCTAACAGTAAGATTTGCCCGCTTCTTTGCAGGCTTTAAAAATGAAGTTGCCGTACTTTGGCGTATATTATTTCTGATGGTAAACTGAAGTAAGGAAGCACCCATTTGTTCAGCACCGTTATAATCATCGTTCCTGGGAATACCCAATTCTTCACAGGCTTGTAAAAATACATTGGTTAGTGGGTGTGGTTGCATCGACTGCGTGATGGTGAGTGGCCCTTCCCATCCATGGTATTCACCACCAAATTGCAGGTTGTGTTCTGATTTTTTGAAATAGGGTAATACTTCCTCATAAGACCATCCACTGTTACCCATAGCTGCCCAATCATCAAAATCAGCCCGATTACCCCGAACATATGCCATTGCATTGGTTGAGCTACTTCCTCCCAATGTTTTACCCCTGGGTATGTATAACCTTCTATTATCAATATTTTTTTGAGAGGTGCTCCAGAATGCCCAGTCCACTTCCGATCTATGCAGCTTACCATATGCACCCGGAATATGTATTTCCTTTTTAGTATCAGGTCCACCTGCTTCCAGTAATAATACCGAACAGGCTTTGTTTTCAGATAAACGATTGGCCAGTACACAACCCGCTGAGCCCGCACCAATGATGATGTAGTCAAATGACATAAACGAAATATTGCAGTTGGTTTCGAATTTTGCTCAAAGGATCCAATTACCAGCGGTAATGCCAGTTTAACAACAGTTTGATTGCTGTTCCGCTAAAAATAAACGAAATTGTCTGCTATACAAGCTTTCAGGATAGATTTGATCATAATACAACAGATGACCCATGTTTATCCATCAACCCCAACCCCTATCTTTGTAAAAACTAACAATTGTTCGTATGACAGATTTGGCATTTAACAGAAATGAAGACTGGATGAAACTTAGCACAACACAGCTTACTAAACACCTGGAAATTATTAAGCTTGGTGGTGGGAAAAAATCGATAGAAAAACAGCATGAGCGAAACAAGTTAACCGCAAGGGATCGCATTGCTTATTTATGCGATAAAGATCAACCCTTTGTCGAAATTGGTGCATTTGCAGGCTTTGAAATGTATCAGGAAGAAGGTGGTTGTGCTGCAGGGGGAACAGTTGCGGGTATTGGGTACGTGAGTGGAAGACAGGCAGTAATTGTTGCAAATGACCAAACTGTAAAAGCTGGCGCATGGTTTCCTATTACTGGTAAAAAAAACCTGCGTATGCAGGAGATAGCCATGGAAAACCGATTACCGGTTATATATCTGGTAGATAGTGCTGGTGTATACCTTCCGATGCAGGATGAAATATTTCCAGACAAAGAACATTTCGGACGCATATTCAGAAACAACGCACGGATGAGTGCAATGGGCATCACACAAATTGCTGCAGTAATGGGAGCCTGTGTGGCTGGTGGGGCCTATCTGCCAATTATGAGTGATGAAACATTGATGGTTGAAGGCAATGGTAGTATATTTCTGGCTGGGGCCTATTTAGTAAAAGCAGCAATTGGGGAAGATATTGATAATGAAACCCTGGGCGGTGCTATTACACACACTGAAATAAGTGGTATTGCGGATTATAAGTTTAAAACCGAAAATGACTGTCTCGACCATATCAAAAAAATGATGTCGAAACTAGGCAGCCCCCAGCAAGCGGGATTTAATCGAATTGCGGCAAAAGCACCTGTAAAAGATCCTGCAGAATTATATGGAATAATACCAGAAGGAAACCTGAAGCCTTATGATATGCTTGAGATTATCGAGCGTATTACAGATAACAGCGAATTTGAACAATACAAACAGGATTATGGCAAAACCATTCTATGCGGATATGCCCGTATTGATGGATGGGCAGTTGGCATCGTCGCTAACCAACGATTGATCTGCAAAAATAAAAAAGGCGAAATGCAGATTGGCGGAGTTATCTACAATGACAGCGCAGATAAAGCCGCGCGATTCATCATGAACTGTAACCAGAAAAAAATCCCACTTGTCTTTTTACAGGATGTAACAGGTTTTATGGTTGGAAGCAGAAGCGAGCACAGTGGTATAATTAAAGACGGCGCCAAACTAGTGAATGCTGTAGCTAATTCAGTTGTTCCAAAAATTACCATTATAGTAGGTAATAGTTATGGTGCAGGAAATTATGCCATGTGTGGTAAAGCTTATGACCCTCGTTTTATTTATGCATGGCCCTCTGCAAAAATTGCCGTAATGGGTGGAGAGCAGGCAGCCAAGACTATGGCACAAATCCAGGTTGCAGGTTTAAAGGCCAAAGGCAAAGAAGTAGATAAGCAGGAAGAGCAGGATTTGTTGAATGAAATAAAAGGCAGGTATGAAAAACAAACCACTCCTTATTATGCTGCTGCAAGACTTTGGGTAGACAATATCATTGACCCTATTGAAACCAGGAAAGTGATTGCAGAAGGACTGAATGCGGCAAACCATAACCCTGATATGGAAACTTTTAAAACTGGTGTCTTTCAGGTTTAACAGCGTTGAATTTGGCTTCAAGCTACAAGCCGCAGGTTGCAAGCTTTGATTGATGCTTGTATTAGGCCTTCTGCTATTAATAGAATAAATAAAGAGGGGAATAATTTAAAATGAGCTTGTTAATGAAATAGTTGATTCCCGCTAATGCACTATCCGCTATTAATTGAACGCAGATTTTCATGATTTTCAGGATTTATCATGATAGATCTTGAAAATCATGAAAATCTGTGTTCCATCATACGATATACATACAGCTTCCATCAAATTTCCTGTGACAGCAATGTGTTTTATCAATAAACTATTTACAATCTTTGCTTGAATCCATTTACTTTGCGATCAATAATTATATTATGTCTTCATACCCAATTTATACGGTAGATGCTTTTACCGACCATGTATTCGGAGGAAACCCAGCAGCGGTTTGTCCGCTAGAAGAGTGGCTACCAACAGAAACCATGCAACAGCTTGCCGCTGAAAACAATCTTTCAGAAACGGCTTTTTTTGTTCAAAGACCTGATGGTGATTATGATATTCGGTGGTTTACACCAGAATTGGAGATAGACCTTGCCGGGCACCCTACCCTTGCTACTGCCTATGTTTTATTTTATGAATTAGGATACGCCAAAACCACCATACAATTCCATAGCAAAAGTGGTCTGCTAACGGTTACCAGGAATAACGATCTGATGGAAATGAATTTCCCCGCCCGTATGCCGGTTGCTTGTGAAATTCCTGAACATTTATTGGAAGGTTTCAGTATTAAACCTAAAGAAGTATTACGCTCCCGCGATTATTTCCTGATCTATGAATCGGAAGAAGAAGTATTAAATTCGGTACCTGATTTTACTAAACTGAATCAGGTAGAAACACTGGGCATTATTATCACTGCAAAAGGAAAAGAAACAGATTTTGTATCCCGTTTCTTTGTACCTAATTCTGTAATTGGTGAAGATCCTGTTACCGGTTCTGCTCACGCAACACTGATTCCCTATTGGGCCAATACTTTAAACAAAGCCAGTTTAACCGCAGTTCAACTTTCTAAGCGAAAGGGACATCTCTGGTGCGGATTACAGGGTGATCGAGTTACCATCGCAGGCAAAGCTGTTTTATACATGAAAGGAACATACAGGATATAATGAGCGAAAAGGAAAAGCACCAATTAATTATTTATACAGATGGTTCATCAAGGGGCAACCCGGGGCCGGGTGGGTATGGTATTGTTTTGATCTGGGGAGATAAGCGAAAAGAAATTTGAGCAGGATACAGACTCACCACTAATAACCGAATGGAATTATTAGCCGTGATCGTTGCATTGGAATCTCTCACCAAAAAAAATATCGCCGTTACCATCTATACCGATAGCCAATATATTGTAAATACGGTAGAAAAAAAGTGGTTAGACAACTGGATTCGAACAGATTTTAAGGGTGGCAAAAAAAACAAGGACCTTTGGTTACGTTATAAAGCAATTGCCAATCATTTCAGGGTACGTTTTGTTTGGGTAAAAGGACATGCCGATAACCCCTGGAA